>NZ_JBFHKV010000012.1:0-23267 GCF_041595215.1 Stieleria sp.
CGCGTGACCGTGTCAATCGTGGCTTGCGTCGTGTCCGTGTAAAGCTCAACGCCTTCACGTTCAACGACCAGACTTAAGTACGGAGTCGCCAGATTGTACTTGTAGACTTCGGGGGCAAAATCGCTGCCGAAAAAGACAAATTCAGGCGGCTGATCGGGGGTGAATGGATACGCGTTGCGCGAGATCACGTCCGTCTCGTTGGGAGCAATGTCGTAAACGATTAGGTCTTGCGAGGGCTGATTGCCAAAGATTTGGTCAGCTCCTCCACCTCCATCGATCACATCGTCGCCAATGCCGCCGACGAGATAGTCGTCACCGGGACCACCGCTAATCGAATCGGCGTACGGCGTACCGAACAGAAAGTCGTCGCCAAAGCCTCCGTCGATAATCACAAATTCGGTGGCGCCTTGCTCAAAGGTGCCGCGTTGGATTCCCCATTCTTCAAAATTCGCGGTATCAGCATTGACATCCAGCCTTGTGTCATCATTTGAAGCCGGAATGATCGGTAGGAACTGGAATGGCGCCGACTTGGGCGAGTCCAGATGCAAGACGTCGTCACCGGCTCGCAAATCGAATTGTATGTCTTCGATTTCGCGTGTTTGAAAGTACATGAACTCCTGCTGATAAATCGTCGGTTCACCAGCGTCCTGTTGGCCGACAACGCCCGTATCGGTAGCATCGACGTACGTCGTTCGGTATTCCTGCTTGCCGATGTCCCAGACCAAGGATGTGAACTCATAGCGATGCAGTCCGGTGTTGTAGCGCAGCGATGCATAATCGGGGACCTCGAAACCGCGACGGTCGAAGTCGCCACCGAGGAATAACACGCGGTCGCGACCCTCACCGCCAACCATCTGCTCGTTGAAGGTCGGCAGGTAAGTTTGCGTCGCCGGATCAAAGTTCGTGTTCGGCTGATTGCCCAATAGCGGGAGGGCGTCCGGAATCAGTTGGAACGTGTCGTCACCGTCGCCCCCGAAGAGCAGGTCGCTGGCTTGACGGTCGTAACCGCCGGTCAAAACGTCATTCCCCTGGTTGCCGAAGATCCAGTCTTCGCCGGCGCCACCGCGCAAAATGTCGTCACCCAATCCGCCGATGATCACATCACGCCGATCAACGTCTTCACGAAGCGACATGTTGACTTCCAGCGGGTTGTCCAACGCTTTGATCGCGTCATCGGACAATCCGGCCAGATTGAAACGCAGATCGTACAGTGTCGGAACCTTGTTGCTTTCGATCCGCAAAATGTATTGAGTGTTCGCGGCCAGCGCACTCACGCCACTGATCACGGACTCGTCATCTCCCGTTGTTCCTTGCAGAATCGGGGTCGCACCGTCAACGAGTTTTCCCGTACCGGCGTCGATGTCGCTTGCGGCGTAGACCCTGAGATCCAGGTGGTCGATCGGCGAACCGCTTTGTGTTTGGATGGTGGCGACCGACAAATCGGAGGCGTTCAATTCGAAACTGTACCAATCGATGTCATCGGGATTGTCGATCGACAACCCCGTGAACGTCACAATGCCTTGATCGACCGCGTGACCATCAAACGCGACATTCTGAGCGTCTTCATTAGGCGTCAACAGTTGAAATGCTTGGACAGGGACGTCGTTGCGTCCGCGCAATCCGGTCAACCCCGTCGAACTTTCCGACCGGTCGACCAAGATCGCGTTGCCGGCCTGGATTTCCACCACGTCATCACCGGCACCGGCATCAATCCACACCGTCTTTTGCACCGTTGGTCCGACCGTGATTCGGTCGTTGCCGCCGAACGCATCGATCAGGATCACCAGGAAGTCGCCTTCGGGAGGCAAAAGCGACGCGATCAATTCGGACTCGCTCACCTCCGTCGCAGCCACCGCGATGTCGCTCAGTGTTTTGTCGCGTTCGGCCGGATCGGTTTCCGAAAGCAGCTGGTCAAGTTTGAACTGCAAATCCTGGACGCTCCAGACCGCGTTGCCTTCGGTGTCGGTCGCGCTGAAGTCCAATCGAACCTGCGCCGCGAAGCTGAAGTTCCCGTTGTTCTCGGTCAACCGCGTGATCAAATGGTGGCCGGTCAACAAGCCGGGTTCGGTGACGAAGTTGACATCGATTTTGTCAGCGGCATTCGAACCGCCCACGTACCAAACCTGGTCCGAATCACGGGCGTAGTCTTTCCATTCATCGCCCGCGACTCCGCCATCGGCAGACTCAAACGTTGTGCCGTCGCTGCGGACCAGCACGTCTTCGCCGCCGTTGCCGTACAGGAAGTCGAGCGTCGTTCCGCCATACAGATGATCGTTATTCTGGCTGCCCAGCATCCGGTTCAAACCGGTCACTTCTTGATTGCGGGCCAGCCGCACGGGCCCGATCTCGACCATTTCGTCGACATCCAAGATCAGGTTGTCGTTCAAATCACCGTCATCATTGAACAGGACGCCGTTGTCGTCGACGAACACGCCGAAACCCTGGTCATAGGTCTTACCCGATGGGATCGGGCCGATCAGATCCGGCAACGGTTCAAAACTCCAGGCGTAGAGATGGTTGGTCCCCTGACCACCGATCAGATCGTCGTTTCCTTGGCCTGCATACAACGTGTCCACATCGATGGTCGTGCCGCCGCCGCCGTCGCCCCACAGCCGGTCATCGCCCGAGAACCCGAACAGGGTGTCACTGCCGATCCCGCCATCAAGACGATCCCTGCCGTCGGATCCGATCAGCCGATCGTCGCCGCTGTTACCGTCAAACACGCCCGCGAAGTCACGCGAGCGTTCGCCCAGGAAAGTGAGATCAAGCGTGGTCAGATTGGTGATCGGCGCGATGGCACCGGAATCGAGTGCATCGTCGGTATAGAAACCGATCGTGTCGTTGCCGGCCAGACCCGCGATGCGGAATTGTTCGACAAGCAGTTTGCCATCGTCCGCCAGCATGTTGACCGCAATCGTTCTGGCCGGCCGAACCCCGTCGTCATACCGCACGCCCGCTTTTCCGGCGTCCACGCCGGATGCGATTGCCCCGATCAGGATCGTGTCGCCGCCGCTGGTGCCGTCGATGGCCAGAATATCGGTCGCGTTGTCGTCCATGAAATCACCTTCAACGGCATTGCCGAAGTGCCCGTCGATGGTATCGGTGCCCGGGTCCTGATGCCCATCGCTTCCGAGCGAGGTCGGCAGCAGGAACAGGTCAATGCCGCCGCCCCCATATTGAAGGTCGCTGCCCTGTTGGCCGGCGATGTAGTCGGTACCCACGCCGCCCCAGATTTCGTCATTGCCTCCACCGCCAAACAGTTGGTCTTCGCCGCTCCCGCCACGCATCGTGTCGTTGGCTCCGTCGACGTCCGCTTCGGTTCCGATTCCGGCTTCAGCATGCGTTTGGTAACCGGCACCAACAAATTCGTCGCCGGTGATGAAGTCGTTCCCGCTTCCGCCATCCAGGACTTCTCGCCGGGCATTGCCGTGCAAAAAGTCTCCGCCGGGGCCGCCGAACAGTTGGTCGCCGAGGAGGGTCGTTTGAATTCCGTACGCCGGACGATCGGAAATCGCCGGTGCATAGGCATACAAGGTGTCGCGTCCGGGGCCGCCGAGCAGACGCTGGCCGCCTTGGCTGCCCGTCGCTCCCGGGCCACCCGCGTCACCGTACAGCGTGTCATCACCGCCGTCGCCCATGACCTGGTCAATCCCATTGCCGCCGCGAACCACGTCGCCGCCCTCGCCCCCGCGGACAACATCGTCGCCATCGCCGCCTTCGATGACCGGATCAAGTCCCGCACCCGCGTCCAGGTAGTCGAAGCCGCTGTCGCCCCGAAGTTCGTCCGCGTCGGCCCCGCCAAACATGACATCGTTGCCGTCACCGCCGCTAAGCACGTCGCGACCATCGTTGGGCGTCCCGTTGAACGAGGCGCCCAGCATGATTGCCGGTGTGATCTTGAAAGCGGGCACGTAGCCGGTCGGATTCGCAGCTTCCATCGCTTCAAAGTCCGGCGGCAGCGTGAAGTCGCTTGTGCCAAATTCAAAATCGCTTCGCAGACCGAGCGCGATACCGCCAAAGATGACGTCGTTGCCCCCGTCGCCCCAGATGCGGTCGTTGCCATCGAGTCCGATCAGGAAGTCGTTGCCGCCTTGCCCGTGGATCTCGTCCATCCCGTTGCCGCCGGTGACATCGTCATTCCCGTCACCGGCTTGGACGATGTTGTCGCCGTTGCCGGTGAAGACAAAGTCACGACCGCCGAGCGTGGTGATTTTGTCATGACCGTCAGTGCTGGAGGGGCTAAGCGTGGACCCGGTGGGCACCCCGGCGACAAAAAGGATCGTGCCGTCATCGCTGAGCACATAGTTGTTCCCGGTTCCGGCGTTGATCAAATCGCTTTCGCCACCGGCGATGATCGCGTCGCGCCCGGCGCCGCTGTTGATCGTATCGATACCGCTGCGGACGGAGAATTTGCTGGTCGCCACCGTTGGCAAGCTGATGAAAGCGCCGTTGACAAACACGGTCGCCAACTGAACCAATCCACGGTCGCCAATGATGACGTTGCGTCCCCCGCCGTCGGTGATTCGATCCGCGCCGTTGCCGGCGATGATCACGTCGTTGCCGCCGCCGACGGTGATGGTGTCGTTGCCACCGGTCGAGGGCTGAGTGCTTTCGATCGCAACGACTCGGCCGCCGGAAAGCGTCACCAAAACCTGATCGCCGCCGATGATGTTGTTGCCGTTGCCGGTTGTCACTCTGTCGTCACCCGACCCCGGCAAGACGATATTGAAACTGCTCGTGTTTCCGTCCGTGGTGATCGTGTCGTTGTCGCGCACGGTATCAAGCGTGCGGATCGACGAAATCACCGGCAGGGGCACGTTGCCGCTCGGCGTGATGATGGCGTGATCGCCGATGATCAAGTTGCTACCGCCACGACCGTGGATCACGTCAGCCCCGCCGAGTCCGATCAGCCGGTTGTCCGATGCGTTGCCCGTGATCTGATCGGCTGCCGAGCTGCCGGTGACATACTCGATGCCGGTGACCGTGCCGGTGTTTTTGTTTCCGGCATTCAAATTGACCGAGATGCCGGTCGTCCAGGCTGAATAATCGAGGTGGTCGGCACCGCCGGTGCCGCCGTCGAGAAGCTCGGAAAGTCCGGCTTGTGGCGCGACCACGACACGGTCGTCGGCGCTGCCGGTCGTCACGTTTTCCAGTGACGTGAAGTTGATCAAACGCTGGGATGAATCGACCGTTCCTTTGTTGATTTGGGTGACATGCACGGACAATGATGCATTTTGCGGAGTCAGATTAAGGTGATCGGAATCCGCGTGACCGGGAGTGACCGTGCCCAGCAATTGACCGCTGAGCTTGGCACCTGCGTTGACGACGAACGTATCGTTGGCTTCACCGCCCGTCAGGTTTTCGAAACTTGTGAACTGAAGATCGACGATGCCATCATTGACGTTGTCGTCGATTTGACCCGCGTCGGTCGAAACAAGCGTCCATTCCGCATCGAAGTTCCGCCCGACCAGCAGGTCGGCACCACTTTGGCTGCCCTTGAACAATTCAATCCCGGCGTAGCCGCCAGTTTTGGATGCGGCGAACGATTGTCGATCCACCGAGACTTTCGAAGAGAGAGCTGAGTAGTCGATTGTGTCGAACCCGCCGGCTCCATTGACGACGCCGGTGACACTTCCGCCCGTCGCGAAGGCGAACACATCGTCCTGCGGCCCGCCGTTCAGATTCTCGATGCCGGCAAAGTTGAACACGCTGTTGACGTTTCCCTTGCCCGGGCCGGTCAGTGTCCAAGTGTTGGCGTTCGCGGTGCCAATGATTACAGGGACATTCAACGTATCGACACCGGAACCGCCAAGGATGCGCTCAATGCCTTCGGGAAGCACGGTGTCGCCGGCGTCGTTGATTCCTCCATTGACACTGTTGGCCCCGCTGGTCACCGCGATGCTGCCCAAGGTGATTTGAAGTGCTTGGCTGAGTGCGCTGAAATCAAACACATCATCGGTGTCCAAGCCGGCCTTCACTTCGTTGATCGTGTCGATGCCCCAATCGTTGGCGAACACGTAGCGATCGTTGCCGGCATTGCCAGTCATGATGTCATTGCCCAGACCGCCGGCCAGAATGTCACGTCCTTGTCCACCGATCAGAGTGTCATTGCCGATGCCGCCGATCAGTTTGGACCTGATGTCATCTGCAACCGACGGGTCGATGGTGATCGAGTCGTTGCCGCTGCCGCCGTCGAAATAAATGCTTTTGACACTGTTTTTCGGATAGGTTCGTCTGGTGGTCGCGGGTTCATTGTCATTGTTGATGTAATCAAACTCGACCTGCAGCAATTCCTCTCCTGTGTCGTCGTCTTGGAATTGCTTGATACGGAAAGTCTCATTGATGTCGTTTCCGTAAAAGCCATTCCCACGGTTGACGGCGCGGTCACCGGCATACAGCACCAGGGTGCCGTCGTCGAAATTCGGATCGCCCTCAGTCAGCTCCGCGATGCCGGGCAGAATGCAGTGGTGTTTGAAGCTGAACAGTTCCGCATTGAAGATATCGATAGATCCACTTTTCGATGCAAAGAAGAAATCGATTTCGTAGTAGGCCCGCACAAACGCATTGACCGACCCATGGGCATCGAAGACACAAATGCCGGGGAAGTCCAATCCGGTGGACGGGGTGGGCGTCAACCGAATCAGGTCGACCATCTCATCCAAGTAGATCTTGCCGTCGTTGTCCAAGTCGTTCCAGTTGAAACCCAAATCCGCTCGGATGCCCCCTTTGATGCCGGCCTCGAAGATGCCGACGTCGATGGATGCCCCGACGGCGGCTTCCAGTCCGATGCCGAATTCGTCGATGTCTTCGCCACTGGTCACGTCTTCCAGATCGCCGAAGT
Source organism: Stieleria sp. (assembly GCF_041595215.1). Classification (NCBI taxonomy): domain Bacteria; kingdom Pseudomonadati; phylum Planctomycetota; class Planctomycetia; order Pirellulales; family Pirellulaceae; genus Stieleria; species Stieleria sp. The sequence goes on from NZ_JBFHKV010000012.1 coordinate 6,842, forward strand.
AAAAACCATCAAAGAAGTTGCCGGTCTTGGCGATTCCGCGGGTGTCGAATCCGATCGAGAAATCGGCGAACGCATCCAGCGAGGCGCTGAACGTGGCGTACAACGGAATCGGCGGGAACGGGAGCGGACCGAACTTGATCTCAAAGGGAACGTTCAGATCGAACCGCGGAATATCCCACTGAATGATGTCGGCCTTTTCACCGGTGAACAGTTTGAAGATGTTCGAGGGGTCCGAGAGGAGTGGAATCTTGATTCCAAAGCCGCCCTTGCCTTTGCTATTGGGGGCGCCCTTCAATTTGCCCAGCAGCGACTTCGTTTTCTTGGCGCCAGGCTTTTTCGATTTGTCGAGTTCGGCGTCGACGTTGACGGCCGGCATGGTGGCCGGTACTTGGACCGGCGCATTTTTGTCCGTCACGTCCATGGCGCCACCCGCGGTCGTGGTGTATGTCGCTGTGATGGCGTTCACGGGTGCGGTGGTAAAGACCAACTTGGCTCGATCGCCTCCCGCGTCTTCGTACCGAACCACTTTATACAGGTTGTTGGCCACCGCGACGCCATCTTCAAAGACTTGCACCAGTGTTCCGGTACGCGGCACACTCGGCAGAATCTTCTCTTTGGGCTTGCCGGGTACATCCGTTGTCGCCACCGGTACATCCTTGCCGACTTCCAGCGGTTCGCCGGTCACCCAGAAGGTGCCGAAGTTGATCATGATCGAGTTGCCGTCAGCGGCGGCCGCGTTGATCGTTTTATTGAGCTTGAAAATCTCCTGCAGCATGCCCACGACCTTTTCCGCTTTGCGGGCTCTGGCGATCGATTGGGCGCTGGTGCTGGTGCCCAGGATGCCTAAGGTCAGGAACGTGATCCGGGGGCCGGACAACGATTGCGAAAGATCATTCAAACCCGGCACCGGCGAAGCCAAGAAATCGATCAGCGGTTCGATCGGGCCGACGTATTTGTCAAACGCCTCGAAGACAGGAACGACCGCTGTGCTCAGGAAACTGCCGACATCGAGCGTGACATCGCGGATCGCCACGTCGGGCAATCCACCACCCACGCGACCGTCTCGACTCGTGAATCCGATCGCCCAATCGAGGGTCAAGTCGGCGCTAATCGACGGTAAACCGGCAGCATCGGTATCGGCACGCAAGTACAAGTCGGCGTAGGCCTCGGTGCTGATGCCCGCGTTGAACAACTGCTTGACGGGGGTCTCGACCAGTTCCCGAAAGGTCAGTCGATTTTTGGCGTCCCCGTCGGGATTGTCGATGTCGATAAAGATCTCACCGGAGAGTCCCGTTCCTTTCGAAAAACGACCGTCGGCATTGATATCGCCGACGACTTCAACGAACACGTCCGTCTTATCGCCGTCCCCGTTGTAATCTTCGTCGTCCGCCGCTTCATCCAAGACCGGTCCATGCCCGGGGGCCGTCAGGCCGTCGTTGATGATGCCGTCGCGATTCAGGTCGCCTTCGCTCAGTACGTCGGTCGTATCGCCATCCTGGTTGTAATCGATGCCGTCTTGGGCTTCGTTCAACAGCGGGCCGTGTCCCGGCCCCGAGCCACCGTCGTTGATGATGCCATCGCCATCGATTTCACTCAGTTCGTCGGTTTTGTCGCCATCGCGGTTGTAATCGATCCCGTCGACCGCTTCGTTCAGCTTCGGTCCGTGCCCAACCCCAGTGCCGCCATCGTTGATGATGCCGTCGCGATTCAAATCCTCGATGGGATTGCTTTGGGCCAACACATTTAAAAAGAACAGTCCCGCCGATAGCGATGTCCCGGGGAGCAAGCTGACTTCCGCGTTGAGACCGATTTCGGGTGTGCCGCTGACAGGCAACCCGATGCTGGTGTTCGGATCGGTTTGCAGTGTGCCCTGTTCGTAGGACATGTTTTCATTCAGTTGGAAAAAGAACCCATCCTGAATGCTGACGCCGATTCCGAAGTTAAAGTTGTAGTCAAAACTCAACTGCACGCCGCCCTGGGCTTCGAATTCAAAGACCAGCGCATCCACGCCCAAATCGAATTCTGCCTCGACCGAGTCGCGACCGGCCAGGTTCAAGTTGATAAAGAATTCCAGGTCATCGATGGGTGTCGTCAGTGGATCTGAGACGAAGACTTCCACGTCCCGGAATTCAGCCAACTCCGTCGCATCGGAGACATCGGGGTCGTTGTGGAACAGCGGATTGACGGACAAGATGTCGGCGCCGGCAGGTCCCAGCGTTTGCCAAATCTGTTGCTGAACTTCCGCCACCAGCGCGCTGATACCGCTGCTGGAGTCATTGATCAACACCTCCAAGTCATCGACCATCTTGTTCAAGTCGCCGATGAAGGTGCCACCCAGATCGCCGATTTCACCGATCAGCGGAAGATTCTCGAGCAGGTCGGACTTCAAGCCAGATTCGACCTTCGACAGCACGGCCTTCGTTCCAGAGATGATTTGACCGATGCTTAGGTTGCCGAGCCCGAAACCGGCCGGCGGATTGGCAAAAAAGTCGGTGATGCCAGCGAAGTTGAACTGGGGCTTGGTGGGATGGTCCAGGCTGAGCGCCACCGTAATCGCGTTGTCGACCGTGCCCAGCACGGGAAGTTCGGCATCCAGCGAGGCGGTGGCGAATCCGGCCACGTTGAAGTCAAATTTGTCGCTCAGCGGAATCGCCGACGAGAACACCTGCGAAAATGGTATCGCTCGAAACGGTTCGGCAGCATCCAATCCGATGGTGTTGTTGTCGCTTGGGATGAGTGCAGGATCAACGAGCACCGAAATCGCCGCGGGGGCATTCGTGGCGGCATACGCCACTTCAATGGGTGTGGTTGTTGCTTTCGTAACCGTCAACGTGGTTCCGGTTAGCGTGAAGTCCTCGCCTTCCTTTAAGACGATATCGGGGTCATTGGCAGTGGCGCCCGCATGAGAGACCACGACCAACCCGTCCAGCGGTGCCTGTGACAATGTGAATGTATCTGGTCCCGTTGCAAACGCTTCCGTTGCGGCCTCCCGCAAATCCAAGTTGCCGGTCAAGCCACCGGTGATGCCCGCGATTCCGGCTTCAACGTTGACTTCCGCGTTGATTCCCGCAGTCAATGTGAGGTCCGTTGAACTCAGCAAGTACGGCGTGAACGTTCCGAAGCGGAAACCAAAATCAAGATCCAGGGCGCCGCCGACGGTAAACGCGATGTCGCCACCGGTGTCGACGGTGATCGGTCCAAAGTCGGGCAGGTTGAAGTCGAATCCGACCGTTTCGGTGTGCGACTTTTCGATGTGCAATTTAATAATTGCCGCTGCTTGAAAACCGGCCTCGTTGGTGTCCGCGTCGACGAAGTCCAAGACCAAATCGAAAGCGTCATCGGGCAAGTCAAGTGCATCCTTGATGGCATTCCCGATGACCGTGCCGAGATTGCCACTGGAAGCGACCAAGGATTGCAACTCTTGGACTTTTTCCAACACGACTGCTCTGCCTTCCACATCGTCAGGCAAGTCGGCGACGCTGTTGCTCAGCAGCGTCAGCCCGGCGACCAGCTTGCCGGTGCTGACGAAGCTGATCATTTGAACTTCGGACGTCGTGTTCGCAACGCCCTCGGTTTCGGTGCGTGTCTGGACGGTCAATCCCGTTTCACTCAAACCGTTGAGTTCGTTGACGTCACCTTCAGAGGGGTTGTACGTAATCAGGTAGGGACCGCCACGATCACCCGTGACACTGTCGATGACTCCGGCGCCCAACGCCGCATCCAAGGCGTCTTTCACATCGGCCGCAGAAGAGTCTCGATCGATTGCCGTCGTGGTCTCGGGTTCCGGTCCGCCGGTGTCTAACCCGAGTGTGTAGGTGTGATTGGGGTTGATCGCGGCTTTGACACCTGCGACCTGATCGACGATCGGATTGCGTTGCGAGGGCGTGCCGGCCAACGAGTCCAGCAGGTCCTCCAATTCGGCCACTTTCGCTTGCAGCGTTTCCAGATCGGGACCGGCCAGCAGTTTCTCCGCCGCGGCGGCCAGTGAGTCGACGACATCCAAAATGTCATTCGGTGTTTTGTTGACGACGGGAATGGGCGTGTTGAGCCCTTCGATATTGCTGTCTTGTAACAGCTGGACCACTTTTTGAATGACCTTGACCAAATCCTCGACGGAGAAGTTTTTAAACCCGCTCAAGAATTCATCAAAGTTTTCGACCTCGAAATCAACCTCCGGGTTGAAATGCAAGCCGCCAAATTCCTTGGTCTGTCCCAGTTTGAAGCCCAGATCCGTGTCGGCATTGATGGTGATCGAATCGATCTGATCACTGTTGGCGACCAGCAACAAACTCGGGCTGCCTGGAATCGTAAGTCCGGTGATTTTGTCCGCGGTGACGACTGCCCCGATCAGGCCCAGATGGGTTGCCGCTTCGGCCGATGTCGCGTTGGCAACCGCAAACGTATTGGTGCCGGTGGTTGTATCGGTCAGTTCCAGCTTTCGCGACAAACTCAACACGCGTGCCGTGACGTTGCCGTCGGTTTGCTCCTTGATTTTGCTGATCACATCGCCCATCGTCAGGGCGCCGTTCAGGTTGATGTGAAACGGCGACAATGCTTGATCCCGAACGGTGATTGTCAGGTCGTCACCCGCCACAATGTTGACGCCAACGCCCGCGGCCAATTGCGGGTTCAACGCTGACAGCTTGGTCGATTTCCTGAGGGTCAACGGAGTCGGGTCGATCTTCGCTTCGACCGGCAACTCACGCAGTTCGCCATCCCCGTCCAGCGATCGAACGTCTTCGAAACCGGCTCCCTTAAAGACCGTCTCAAGCTCGGCATTGATGGCGTCGGCCAGTGCGGCTTCGTCGGCAAACGGTCCGGTCACCGTCACGTTGACGGTGCGTGCACTCGGTGTCCCTGGAATATCGAACGACAGTGTATTCGCACTCGCGGCCGTGACGATCGCGGCAGAGAGCGGGAAGTCCGCGTCCAACTGATTTTGATTGATCAACGACAGATTGATCGCCAGTTCGGGTGTGTCGTCTGGCAAGAAGTCCAGCAGTGAACTTTGGATTGGCAGTTTTGCCGTACCGCCAAAATCGAAGGTCGGCGTCAAGATTTCTCGGAAGCCGGCGTTTGAAAAGTCCTTCAATCGCAGTTTGCCATCGGTGCTCTCGTCGGTCCCCGAGGTGTCAGGATTGTCGACGTCTTTCAATCCCAGACTGGCGCCGACGGTGAAGTTCGCCGTTCCCCCTTCGATCCCCAAATCAAGGATCCCCAACGACGCGATCAGATCGATATCGGAGCCGTCGATCGATACGTCCGCATAGACTTTGCTGCCTGCCGCATCGATGTAAAACTGGTCGATCAGTTTGCCCAGGAACAGGTGTTCGCCCAGGACGGTGTTGCCACGATCGGTTTCAACGTCCGTCGTATCCGGATTGTCCTCGACCGGTTTCTGTTCGCCCAAGATTCCCAAGATCGTGCCGATGGGACTGACACCATTGGCGTCGCTGACCGCCATGATCTTGAGGTTACTGGTCGGATCGGTGTCGGCCGGTTCGTCATCCATCGACTTGTCAACGATCTGAACCATGTCATCGACAAAGCTGACTTCCAACACGCTCGGCCCGCCCGCCTTGGCTTCGATTTTGTCCTTGATGTCCGAAAGGGTTTCGGAAAAGTCCAGGTTGACAAAGAACTCCGTGCCGTCTTGTAGCACGAATGCCAAGTCATTCAGATCGCCGAGTTGTCCGTTCGTGAAACCCAGGAAGCTCGACGTGCCGCTCTTGATCGTGAGCCCATTGATATGCCGGTTATTGGAGACCAGCATCAACTTGCCGTCGTCGACTTGGACTTCGACCGGCACGGTGCCATCTTCGACCGGTAGTTCGGTGATGTTGGCGTTGTCGAAGTGGGTCCGCAATGCCGCGTTCAGATCGGACGCCAATGCCTGCAGGCTGGTGTTGTCGGCGACCTGGGCCGACGGAACCGTCACCGAGACGTTGTCGACGACAGCGCCGAATCGTTTGACGTCGAATTCCAAAGTCAGGTCAGTCGCGGGTTGATTCCTGCCACTCGATGTGACTGTGTTGCCGGTCATGCCGACCTTCAATCCGACACCTCGGCCATCGTCCAGGTCGTACAAGAAGACGTTGTCGGGGCCGGGACCATTGGGCTGGTGAATCACTTGCCCCGAGCCAGGTCGATCCAGATCCAGGCCGACCGCAAGCTCGACACCGGCCTGTACCGTGAACGACGCCGTCCCGCCACCGGCGACGCTGAGTTCCGCAAAACCGACATCCAGACCTTTGCCAAATTCCAGATCGATCGATTCGTTGAACTCCTTGCCGATCGCCAGGTTGAATTCGACGGTTCGTACGGACGAGTCGTCGTAGACCAGGGACGCCGAGAAGGGTTGACCGGCAAATTCATCCTGGATCAGTCCGTTCAGCGTGTGCACCAGATCCTGGATCGTTCCGGCGCGGAAACTGGGAGTCACCAATTGCGTGGCGGACAAACCCAATTCAGTATTGGCCGTGTTCTCGTCGGGCTCTTGGCCGTCGGAGAATCCCAGGGCTTCAGCGCCGCTGATCGACATGAATGCGGTCGCATTGTCGATCGCAATCAGACGGATCGCGGGTCCAACCAGAATCGCCTGGACGCGGCCCGAAAGTTCTGCGGTTTCCAAAGCCGCGTTCAGGATGCGAACCAGATCGTTGGCCTCAAGACTGTCGGCCGTGTCCGCCGCCGCAATGGTGAATTCCGTCGATTCACCGGCCTCATTCGCCTTTGCCTCGCTTTCGTTTTTGAGTGTCAAGCGAATGACGGTATCGTCGGGCAGTTGCGCAGGTGCGTCGCCGGTCGCTGTGATTTGGACGGTGTTGACATCCATCGAAATGCCAACGGTTGGGTTGACCGTTCGAATCGCCAGTTTGTTCACATTGGCAGGATCGAAGAGCGCTATGCTGCGATCACCACCGGTTTCCGGTGCCGCCTGTTTGCCGGCGTCGTAGCGCACCCAAAGCCGATTCGGTAGCACACCCGATGGCGGCAACATCTCGTCGACGGTTGCCGTTCGGCTCACGCCAGCGGCGTCGAGATACTCGATCACATGGCCGATTTTCACACCCAAATTGAACAGATTCAGAGTTTCGTCGATGTCGATGCGGAAACGCGCAAATCCCGTCGGTAAGGGTGCAACGGCAGCGCTGAGCGGATCGGTCGAGACATCCGTGATGGCGTCAACTTGGCTGGCATCGAGCGGCGTTTGACGCTCCGCGACCACCTGCTCACTCAGCCCTGCAAGTGCAAGTGCCGCGTTGATATCAACGAATAAGTCGTCGATCGACGTGTTGTCAGCGGTTTGTGCAGCGGTGACGGTCACCAACGTGGGGTCGCCACCTTCGATGACGATCGAAAAGGTCGCATCGGCGCTCAGCACACCGTTGGTGACTTGGATGTCGTTGTCGCCGATCAGCTTGGGATTGAAGTACAACTGCCGGGCAAAGTCCTGGGTCGTATCCACGAAACTGACCACGCCACTGATCGCTTCTTCGACGAACGGAATACCGCCGGGAACGTTTAACTCACCGGCGATATTTTCCAGTGAGTTACCGAGCTGGACAAACATCGTGACCACCGCTTCGGGCGTCAATGCATTGAAATCGCCGATCGTGTTGGTGATCGAAATCTTGCTAAACAGAGTTCTTAGTTCTGCGAAATCTGCGAATGACGCGGCGCCGCGTGTCGCTCCATCCGGCGTCGTGGTCGTGAAAATTTCAACTTGACCTGGAATGGTTGCGCCAGCGAATTCCGGCTTGATCAAAATCCCATCAACGGTCAGGTCACCGCTAAATCCAGCGGTGAAAGAGCCCGACAGATCACCGGTGATTTCGCTGATCGTCGCTTGATTGTTTGCGTTGGCTCCCGTGCCTGGGTCGTTGATGTCCAGTGTCAGATTCGTCACGAACTCGATGCCGCCGTTGTCAGCAATCGTGTCGTCTTCTGCCAAAACGGCGGCCAAAAAACCGATCGACGCACGGGCCCGCGGATCGTCCAAATCAGCGGTGAGCGTCACTTTGACTTCGGGCTCAGTATTGTCAACGTCGACAAAAACCCGATCACCAGCGGCAATGCCGTTGCCGAGTTTGATTCCGAGTGGAAGTTTGATTTCGGGCGCCGCAGTAATCATAAACTTGCCCGACGCCTCAAAACCGAGCCCCGCAATTTCGTCTCCGAAGTCGAGGCTGGTTTCATACGCCAAGGGTTCGGGAGTGAAGCTGGGCGTGAATGTCAACGTTTCAGTGCCGGCGTCATAGGCGACATTGTCAAGATCAATGCCAAGCGGCCCACTGAGTTTATTCAGCAGCACTCCGATCGATGGTGCCGCAGCCTCGGGGTCGTTGAAGTTGGCCAGCGCACTGCGCAGCTGATCGCCAATCGATCCACCGACGCTGAACGTTAACGATGGATCGGCCAAGTCGGGCCTGTCCGTCCGGGACAACGCATAACGAAGCGTGACGGTTTCGCCGTCAATGCTGTCTACCGTCGCGTCAAACGTTTCGCCGCTGGTGGACAGGAACTGCATCGAACTGTCGATCTGAATACCCATGGTCGCGGCACCGACGCCCAGGGTATTCAAGGTGGCCGTAAAACGATGAAAGTCCGCATCACTTTCCACCGCGGTGATCGCCAGGATTGCATGGCTCGGAAACTCTTGCAACTCTGCCGGCGATGAAAGCAGGTCGCCGACCGATTTGTTGATCAACGGAATGTTGGTGCTGCCCAGGTCGCCATTGAGTACTGCCTCGTCCAGCCATTCGGCCAATTCGAACAAGCCGTTCACAATGTTTTCTGCCGACAGGCTGCTGACAAACGAGGTGAAGTCGACATTGATTGCGGGAGCCGGATTCGCGAACAAATTGACATCCGTAATTTCGATGCGTGGAAACGGTGCACCGAATTGTTGGACCGACGATTCAAACCCAAGATCGACCGATCCCGACGGAGTGATCGTCATTCGTTCGCTAAGCGGTGCGGCACCATCGGCGATCGCAATCGCGACGCCGGCCTGGATCATCAGTGGAGTGCCAGAGGTTGCGCCGGTGGCCGTCACCATGCCGTTGATGGGTCCCATCGAGAAACCCAACTGTGGGTCTGGGTCGCCGGTTGCCGTTTCAATCTTTGCCGAGAGATCGAAATTGCTGAGATCAAAAAATGGGTCGATCCCGTTGGCTGCGGTCAACTTCATTCCGAACGAAACGTCCAGATCGGCTTTCGTTTCCAACTGAACCTTTGCATTGGCGTCGAGTTGCAGGCCGATCGCGCTCCAGTCATCACCGAGTGCATCGAATCCGAGTTCGATCTCGGTGTTGTTGGTCGCGGCAACCAGGACATCAATTCTCAGTTCATTGGTCACCAGATCGACGCCTCCGCTGATCCGCAACGGCGCGGCGTTGTTGCGGCCGGCCAAGGGTTCCTCGCCGCCGTCACTCAGCACGTCGGCCAGTGCATCACGCAGCCCCGCGATCGTGGGCATTTCGCCCACGGTGGTTTCATCGTAATCCGAACTTGTCGGATCAAAGGTGGCAAAGTAGTGCGACGCGGCCGCCTCCAGATTCAACAGGTGACCCCAGTTGCCGTCTGCGCCGGTGGGCGAATCCAGCAAACCGTTCAAACTGCTGCCGATCCCGGGAATCTCTGTGTTCAGCGCATCGTTGTCGCCGATCTCCGTCGCCGCCGCTTCCAAAGAACTCAGCAACGACAAGATCTGATCTTGCAGCCCATCGGCCAATTCGATGTCAACCAGGACAGCCGGTGCGGCCTCAAAAAAGTTGTCCGATGCGACCGTAACCGTCGGCGTACCGAAATCGGCAAGATTGAAATCGGTCACGCTGTTGGTCAAGTTCAGCGGCAGTTCTAAATTGACGCTGCCGCTGGGCGTGATCGACACCAGCTGGTCGAAGTTTGCCAACCCATCAGCAATCTCGCGAAAGGTGATCTTGCCGTTGTTGTTGGGATCGTTCAGCGAAACCGTCGCCTGGGCGTTCAGGTCAAACGAACCGTTTTCGACCGCCGCTTTGAACGCGCCGATCGTCAGGCCAAGATCCAAGTCAGGGACATCGGCCGTTCCACCCATCGTCAAGTTCAGATCCTTGACGAACAATCCTTGCGCGAAATCCAGTCCCTGTGTTTGATCCAAGCCCAACGTGACTTCAAAGGTCAATTGGCCGGTAAACGTGAAATCCGCGTTGCCGCTTAGCCCATAACCCGACTGCAAATCCAATGCCTGTGTCGTGGACGGCGGGCCGCCTGCCAGGTCACTGACGTCGAACGTCAACTTGATCGCTTTGACGTCGCTCCCAGAGACATCCGTCGCGTTGGCGCCCAGCGCCGCGAGCGCGTCGGCAAATGTGTTGCCGCTGCTGGCCGTCAATGGCCCCACCACCTTGTCTTGCCAAAGCTGTTCGACGTTCAAGAATTCACCAAGCTTGTGACCTGCATACGCAACATCAGCCGCCAGTGAGCCCCGTCCGCGCGCCTCGGCCAGCAACTCCTTGAATCGTTCAGCCGCTTCGGTAAAGGCTTCCACCGGGTTCAGAATTCCGAGCTGCAATACCTTCGCGGCGGATTGAGCTTGTGTGAGCACAAGGCTCGATTCGATGTCTGATGTGGTCTGCCCGGAAACACCGAGCTGTCCAAGAATGACATTCTGGGTGTAGGGATTGATCACCAAATCTCGGTGGCCGACTGGACTACCGTTGTTCGCCGCCGCACCGGTGATTGGCAAGAGTCGGAGCGAAGATCCGATCCGGGCGTCGCTGATGAATGGATCGATGGAGGAATAGGTTGGTACGGTGCCATCACCACCGCGTCCCGATTGAATGTCCTCGTACCAAGTTTGGCTCGCGATCGGGCTGCGACCGATGAAGTTCGTAAACGAGAGCACCTCGTCAGCCAAGAATCCGCGAGGATCAGGTCCGACACGTTCTGCGATCCGGTCGATCGTGCTGACTTCGGTGCTGTAAACGATCGACGTCTTGCCGGTCAGATCGATGTACGCATTTCGATCGGCCCCGGCATTCAGGTCAATCAACAGATCGTTGACGAGCGGTCCCGCAGTATCAATCGTTTCATAAGCACCGTCACCATCAGCATCAAAGGCCGGGTAGGTCGGCAAGAGGTGACGCAGCGCCCCGACGTACTGCTGAACAAAGTCATCTTTGGAGATGGCCGGGTCGATGAGGTCATCGCTGGTCGATGCCGGGTCGGGGCCAAAGATCGTTCCGAAATTTGTCGCGTCCTGCAATCGATCGTAGCCATGATCAATCAACCGCGCCGCCGCACGTGTCGTGATCGACGAACTCCAATCGTCCGACGACAAATTGAACGGATCAGACGTGCCTTCGTTGGGCACGCCGGCCATTACGAAATCGTCGACCATCGGCAATCCGCTCTGCCCGTAGGCCGCACTCTGAAGGTAGGCGCGCGTGACCAGTCCGCCGGTGCTGTGCGAAACGATATCCACATGCGTCGCACCGGGATTGGCCGCTTTGACCTGTTGCAACGTATGGACCAAATAATCCAGGCCCGTATCGAACGTCGCATCGGTCAACTCAGCTGCCGTGACGCTCAACGAACCATCGGGATTGGTTAGCGCATCGGAATCAACCGGTGCCACCGGGACGCGCCAATCCCAGAGTGCAACGAACAGACTTTGAGGATTTTCAGGCGTCGCATCCTCTGCGGAAATGTATCCGACGTTGCGCAGCGTCTGGACGATGTTTTGGTAAACCTGGCCGTTCGGTTCCAGCGCCAACTTGCTCGGTGCGAGTCCACGCTGGGTATACCATTCATCGAGCCCAGTCGGTGTTTCGTCAGCGGCAAACGTCCCCGCAAATCCCGGTACGAGCACGACAGGATCCGGCCCGGGGTTGGCCGCGAGCAAAATTCTCTGTTCGAGCTGCTCGACTAGCTGCCGACGACGCTTGATCAGCTGCTCAGAAACTTTCCGCTGCTTGTTGAGGCGACGCACGCGACCGAACCGAGTGTGCATAGACATCGGCGATTCTCGTTGGAACAGAGGCTTAGTGGGCGAGACTTCGATGTACCCGACTGCAAGAATCGATTCCGAAGAACCGTCATTCCAAGCTCTGTCTGCCCCCGATGCTTCATCTTGCCGCAGCGCAAATCGCCTGGCATCATACCCCTAAAGTGGGAGAGGGGTACAAAGATTCACTGATCGGGATGTATTTCCAACGATTCATTCCAAGCACGGGGGGCTCACCGTCCCGACACGCCGCCAAGTGGCGAGGGGTTTAGCGTGGCGAGGCGAGCGCGATGATGTCGAGGTGATAATCGGTATACGATTTCAATGTTCCTCGAGTCCACAAGATCACGCGTGTCTCCGGGACGCCGTTGGCAATGACCGGTCGCAACTGGTCTTGGGTGGAATCTTTCGTCACCGCGGTCCACGTCCAGGTCTCGCCCGCGTCGCTGGTTGTGCCCGCGAAAAGTTCCCAATGCCGTTGGCCGTCTGTGCGACTGACAAGCGGTGTTCCGGAGACCGGGTCAGCGTTTGTGGAAATGACGACGTAGTTGGGGTCTTGTGGATCAAGTGCAACCAACCCGGTGTAGTCGTCTTCGCCGGAATACAGTTTGGTTCCTGCATGAGCCATTTCGTGGACGCGCCATCGCGTTCCATCCCAGCGACCATAGAAATAACGGTGATCCGACCCGCCTGCTCCCCGGCGATTGCGGACCGCGGCACCATCCACCTGGACGGAGAACGCGACGTAGGGGTTGCCGAGCGTGTCGATTTCGACATCACTGGCCCAGGCAACTCGATCCGCCGCTCCGGCGAACACTTCGGTAAAGTCACGCGGTTTCAGTGGTTCGCTGGTGGCGGTGGGGGCCGCCAAGACGGTGCCGTCGGACGCCAGTAACTTGCCTGCCTTGTAGTAACCGTGATAGAGGCTGTTGTCATACGCTCTGGGATGATCATCCGTTGCGATAAAGTGGATCTCGTCACGGCCGTTACTCGCATAACAAACATAGGGTCGCCGGCCGTCCATGCCCGTGTACCTCGGGTCATCGTTTAGGTCAGCGGAGGTTCGCTGCATCAGTCGCCAACCGTAGTTCCAGGTCGCACCGCCGTCATCGGAGAAGTTGCAGTTGGGGTTGAAACCGCGTCCGCGATGGAAATTGAAAATGCGATCATTCTCGGCGGGCAACCGATAAACGTTCGAATACGTGTAGCCTGCGCCGACATCGAACCGTTGCTCCTGAGTCCACTCGCTGATATCGCCCGGACGAAGCGTGATCCGTGTCCGTTGGAAATGATCGTTGCCATGTTTTCCGTAGACGGCAAGCAATCGCCCGTCGGCTAACAGGCAAAGTCCCGCGACGGCATGATCGTCACGTTGAAGCTTGGCATGCAGACGGAAATGCGTGGTTTCACCGCTCGAAGGATCCAACTTTGTCACGACCAGGTCTCCGGCATCCCAATCGCCATGGTCGTCGCCGGAAATGGACGTGAAGAATACCTTGCCACCCAAACCGACCGCACGTTTCCCCTGGAACCAACACCATCCGCCATTCTGCTTCACCACGATCGGTTCAGCCGCGTGAAGTGATCCGGCCGAAAGCAACAAAAAGAAGAAGCAGAAAAAGGCTTTCGTTTTCAATCCTGACATCCATCTTACGCACATCGCATCACTCACGATTCGTTTCGTCAAACAACAATGATCATCCAGACGGCACTGGCCACGGTGCCGACGACTAATGTCCATCCTACCCGCTTGAGGTGTTTGGCTGGCGGAGGCCAAATCATCAGAGAGACGCTCATCGTCAACATCGGTAGTGTGACGATCACGAGTGGACGAGCCGAGGAATAAAGTCCCAGCATCAGCAGGATCAACGCGGAAATCGTGACCCAATGAATCGTGCGCGGCGTCCGTTTCTGGGCCGCGATCACCCCGCGAACGGCCATCGTGGTGGCGGCGAAACCGATCAGCCACGTCGTCCAGATTTCGAGTGCCTGATGGATGGGGATCGCTCCGGCCAACAGAATCGGCACACAGGGGACGGACAATCCGACGACTCCCCACAGTTGGTTGAGCAGCGAACGGTGGTTCCCGGCGACGGCCAGCGCAAAGCTACTCGTCGCCAGCCCGAGACATCCCAGCAGCGAGATTCGTACCGCAGTGGACCCCGTGAGAAACGCAAGGCTTCCGCCGAGGAGTGTCAACGCGAGAAGGACGAACAAGCGACGTGTCGCCGCGGGCGTGGATCGTTGTGCCCGCGAACCCCGATGTCCCCAGGCAATCAACAGCGGTTCATGGGCCAAGAAACCGGTCACGCTGGCGATCGCGACACAAACGCCCGGGACGGAAAGGCCGGCGATCAACAGTGACGTCGCGATCGGAATGCCAAGGATCGCGTAAGCGCCGTGTTCCTTCGGCTTCAGCTTCGCAGCCGGGGTGACGGCGTCTGCTCGGGTGTTGGAAAACGTTGTGGTAGCCATCCTAGCTCATCGCGGCCTTTTTCATGGTGTTCGTTGAACCTGCGCGCAAGGCACTCACGATCCTCTCGGCCGCTTTTTGTCCGCTTTCGATACAGCCCGGGACACCGACGCCGTGGAGCGAGTTGCCAGCCAACGCGAGCGTCGGGAACCACTCAAGTCGCTGATTGATTTTGGCGATTCGATTCGGATGGCCGACGTGATACTGTGGCATCGCATGCTGTTGTCGGGTGATGTGTCGCATCAGTGGTTCACCTTCAATGTCCAGCAACTTCGCAACCTCCCAGTGCGCCAACTCCAGCAGTTGCATGTTGGGTAAACGCAGTAATCCGCTCTGGCAGGCACCGCCGATGAAGACTCGCATCAGCACCGTACCCTCCGGTGCGCGGCCCTCGTATTTCACGCTCGAAAAGCTGCATGACAAGATGAAGTGACCTTCGATTGCCGGCACGACGAATCCGAACGATTGTAAGTCGTGGCCGATTTGTTCGCGACGAAAGGCGAGCGACACGACCGCACAACTCGCTGACCGGATCCCGCCCAGTCGTTTCGATAATTCTCCGTCGACGGTGGACAGCACGCGGGCCGCCGGGCTGGCCGGCGTGGCAATGATCACGGCATCGGACGCTTCACGTTGCGGAGCCTCAACTCCG
This sequence comes from Stieleria sp., assembly GCF_041595215.1. NCBI lineage: Bacteria > Pseudomonadati > Planctomycetota > Planctomycetia > Pirellulales > Pirellulaceae > Stieleria > Stieleria sp. Next base: position 21,959 of record NZ_JBFHKV010000012.1, read on the forward strand.
GAACTGATCGACCATCGGGAGCCGCTGGGGACGATGAAATGGACAGGCGCATTGAGTCGGATGGCATCTTCAGGCAGACTTTTTTCCAGTGCCTCGATCAATTGAGACATCCCGCCACGTAGCGTCATGAATTGACTGTATCTCGCCCCACCGCCCGTCTCGCTCGATTGCTGTCTCGAGCGACGTTGGTTCATCATGCCACGAATCAGACTTCCGTATTTTTGTTCCATGTCCAAGAAACGTGGCATCGTTGCCGCAACGCTCAGTCGGTTCGGGTCGGCCGTGTAGATGCCTCCGACCAGCGGTTGGACCAGGCGTTCAAACATTTCCGTTCCGAATCGCCGGCACACAAACGACTTCAGCGATTCGTCGTCCTGTCCTCGCTTTCGTGGCACGAAGATTTCACAGCCTGATCGCAACTTGCCCTTCGGGCTGAGGATTTTTGTTGTCAGCAACGGCCACAGACGCGAGGGCGCCATCACGGCAAAGCCCTCGGGGATCTTTTCCAGTTTCCCCCGGCTGAGCACCATCGCGCCTCGTTCCCGGGGATTGGTGCCGATCAGATCCTCACCGAGTCCGACGTCCTTGCAGAGTTGAATCGCGCCCGGCGACGTCGTGATGAAATTGTCGGCCGCGCCTTCGATCAAGAAACCGTCCTTGTGCGTCGTTTGGATCACGCCGCCGAGTCGCGGTCCGGATTCCAACAATCGCACGTCGATTTCGGGCGCGATCCGGCGCAGATGGTTTGCCGCGGCGAGGCCGGAAATGCCGCCGCCGATGACGGTCACGCGACGATTCATGGTCGGTTCCTTTTACAGGGTGGCCGTTGCGTCAGAAGGGCCGTTGCCATCCGGTGCTTCGGCGAAACGGTCGTTCGCCACACCGTCAACCCGTACGCGATCGGCCGGGGCCTTCGAGTGTGTTCAGTTTACCATAAAGTACACCTTAGTGTGTATATTTAAAGCGGCGAAAACACGTGACGGATTGTCGCGTGTTGCCTCGTCCTGATTCGCCGGTCACCGCGGGGGCTTTGTCCCAACGCTTGCTCCCCGGGCTTTGTAGCGACCGTCGCCAGACGGTGGTTTTCGTCGCAGCTACATTGGATTGAAGTTTAGCAACGAGCAGGGAATGAGTGTCTGATGGTCGTGGATCGCGTCAGCGAATCCAGTATCCCGGAGGGATTACAGCGAGTAGCCGGAGGTCAACGCAGCGCCACCTCCGGGAAGCACGTCAGCAGATTCCCATCGACCCCGGACGGGGTCGCAGCGAATCGATCCGCTGGCGGTGCCGCAGATCGCGTTTGCAAAAA
>NZ_JBFHKV010000013.1:0-22556 GCF_041595215.1 Stieleria sp.
GCAACAGGTCCCCGGCAATTTGTTCGGTCAGGAACCGGTCATAGGGCACGTCTTGATTAAACGATTCGATCACATAGTCACGGTACCGCCAGGCATTGGGGAACGTCGCATTGCGTCCCAGCCCGTCGTCGCCGTTGGATTCCCCGTAGCGGGCCACGTCCAACCAGTGCCGGCCCCAGCGGACTCCGTACTGGGGACTGTTCAACAGGCGGTCCACCAGACGCGCCGTCGCCTCGACACCGTGGCGATCGAAGTCGACCAGGAACGCTTCGATATCCGCTTGTGTCGGCCGCAGACCGATCAAGTCGTGATACAGTCGACGAACGAGTGTGCGTGGGTCGGCGTCATCGGTCGGGTGCAGTCCGGTCTGCCGCATCGACGACAACACGAAGCGGTCGATCGAATCGCGAGCCCAATCGGAATCGTTGACCGACGGCACGGGCGGATCTTGTCGGGGGACAAAGGACCACAAAGACTCATCGTCGGCCGCGTTGGGCTCGACGCGAGACGAAGCGTCGGCGAGAGGCTGATCCCGGGGATCGACCGCGCCGAGGGAAACCCATGTTTCGAAATCCTTGATGATCGTTGCCGGCAGCGGTTCCTCCGGCGGCATCTCCAATCCGTCGTAACGCAGCGCTTGGATGATCAGACTTTCGTCCGGGCTGCCGGCCAACAACACCGGACCGGATTCGCCGCCGGCCAGCATCGACTGGCGATTGTCGACGCGAAGCTTTCCACCAAGTTCATCGGAGTCCGCGGAGTGGCACTCGTAACAGTGCTTGACCAGCACCGGACGGATCTTCTTTTCGAAGAACTCCAGTTGGTTGTCTGCCGGCGCGGGGCTGCCGAGAACGATGGCCCAAGACAGAAAGAAAACGGCAGCGGTGATTCGGTGTGGGGTCACTGCAGCGGCGTTGCAAAGGCGGGGGCGGGGCGGGGAGGGAAGACCATTGTCGGTGAACCGCTGCCGCATTGCAAGCAAGTAGCTGGAGGCAAGCGAAACGCCCCCCGCAAAGCGAGCTGGAATATCCCGGCGGGATGCCAGCAAGTAGCCGGAGCGCAGCGCCACCTCCGGGAACCGAGCCCAAGAAGCTGATCGACCCCGGCGGGGTCGCAGCCATTGATGACATCGACGTCGATCCGTGAGGCCCTTCGCCACTTCAGCGTTTGCGGAACAGGCGACCGATGTCGTTGACGACCTTCTTGCCGGTCCGCTTGACGTCCTTGCTGACCGTCTTGCTTGTCTTGCTCAGATCGCGACCGACCGCTGATGCGGCCTTGCCGACGTTGCGACTGTGCCGGCTGACATCGCGGGCGATCGGGTTGAAGTCGATCGATGCGTCCACGCCGATTTTGCCGCCCACGCCGAGCGCCGCTCCCAGTTCGCCTTTTAACTTCAGCTTACCGTTTTTCATTCCGACTCGGGCGTCTGCTTCAGCGCCCAGTCCGGACCATGCTTCCCCGGTCGTGCCGACGCCGACGGTGCCCACCTCGGTGCCGAGCCGTCCGCTGACGCGACTGCCGGCAAACGCATTGGCTCCCAGTCCCACGCCGTCTTGCGACAATCCCGCGTTGCCACCCAGTTCGGTCCCGGTGAAGGATTCGCCACTGAGTCGATTCTTGATGTCAACCCTGCCCACGCGACCACTTTGCGTGACTTCCGCTCCGGCAAAATATCCCGCCTGAACGTTGCCGTGGATTCCCAACGTGCGGTCACCCTTGCTGTCCATCTGGCCGCCGAGCTGGCTTTCGGTGCGAACACCCATGCCATGACCGGCCTGAGCTTGTAAGCCATTGCGGTCTGGCTCGGTGTCGACCTGATGGTAACGACCGGCTGGATAAAACCGCTCCCGGTGTTGGGCCGAGGCTTGGTCTGCCAAACAAAAACAACCCAGCAACAGAGCCGACACGCATTTGATGATCGGTGTGGACATCGGATTTTCTCACCGCAGGACAGAGGAGGATTGGGAGTGACCGGAGAGTTCCGGACGAAAGAGACCTGCGAGAAAACGGCCGCGCCCCTTAACGGCAAAACAGGTTTTTCTGCCGGGCTGCCGACCGGTGTTGACCCTGCCGTTTTCAACGGCCGGATCGGTTCGGTAATTGAAGCCGACGCCGTGAATGACCGCTGCAACCGCTTTATTTTCTTGTCATCTATTTTCTTGTCGCCTATTCTGCGCCTGCGGCGTCGGCGATCTCACGGTACAACACTGCTCTCTCGTCGTGCACCTTGATGAGACGAATTCCGACCGGACCCTGACATGCGATTCTCCATCCGATCCCTGCTCGCGATCCTGCTGCTGTGCGCGATCTCGTTTCCGTTGGTGAGCGGGATCGCCGACCTGCGACGCGACGAGGAGATGCGGATGCAGTTGCGTGTGGAGATCGAAACGCTTCGCGAGAGGATGGCGTTGGATGATCCGCAGCGACAGCGTGTCAAGCAGCACCAACACGACGAACTGACATCGATTCGGGCCGTGCGCGAGCAAGCCCAACGGCAGTTCGAGACGATCCAGCAGAAGTACGGTGGGATTGAAGTTCGCGGCCCCGACGTGCTTTCGCTGCGAACCGTTCCTCAATTGCGACGCGAAAAGATGCAGCCGCCGGTCGTGTTCCGCATCCACGTCCCGACCGACCGCGACGTCTGGCTGAAGTACGCGGTGATTCCCGCCGAGGGCGTCAGCCGCTCAGCCGATCAACTCGACGAACGTCAAGATCCTCCGGTCGGATCCGGGTTCGCGCACCCCGGTCACTATGAAGTGAAGCTCGAACCCGGCGAGCATCTTCTGGCGGTGGAAACCGGTCCGGTCCGTGGCAAGGTGCTGCCGGCCAGCGTTCGATTGGGTAACAAGCCCTTGCTGGAAACCGAGTTCTCCGGCGACGGCATTCCGAGTACGGGGGCGTATCACATCACTGGGACGAAACAACTTGATTTTCCGCCACAGCGTCGCTTGCCTTGGTTGCTGAACATCAAAGTCGATCTTCGAGACGACGACAACTCTCGTCGCGATGCGCCTTTCGACGGTTGTCTTTGGTTGAGTGACCGTTCCAGCGGTTACGATCCCTTTCCCCACACGATGGTCGATCCATGATGCCGAAGTTCGCGACCGTTCTTTTCTTTTGCACGCTGGCGGTCATGATCGCCGGACTTGGCTGGCTCGGGGTGACGCGGCGCACGATTGCTCGTGACATCGTCCAGCTTCGGCAGGAGTTGGAATCGCTGCACAAGTCGACGCGGCTGGACAAGGCACGCCGCGATCAATTCAGCAAAGATGTCGACTTGATCGCCAACGTCTTCGATCAGTGTCGCACGGCCGATGATCTTCCGCGGTTGGGCGGCCACCGGATCATCTCCAACGCCGACAACGGCGAATCGGTCGCGTTTTATGTTCCCGAAGGTCGTCATCAGCTGGACGTTCGCTGCGTCTGGAAACCAAACGCTGTCAAAACCAACTCGGCAACTTCGCCGGAGACCGACACGGCAGCGGCTGAACCGCTTGTGGGGGAATCAACGTGGTCCATTCCCTTGGTCGCCGAGCGCAGCTACCTGTTCGACCGGGTCGGTTCTTGGAACGACGTCCAACCGATCGGCTGGAAACTTTCCTGCGATGACGAGTCGTCCTTCCCGGCTCGCACCGAAATGCTTCCCTTGCCACCGCTGCGAGCCAACGGCGGATCTTGGAGCACGTATCGCCGCGCCGTATTTCCCAATCAGGTCAATTTCAAGGTGCTCGGCGATTCAGCGGGCCGCGCCTTCATTCCGTCCCCGCTGCGACTGGCCGAGTGGACTCGGTACGGTCGCATCGACGACGTCGGCTTGAAGATCGAGTTTGAATTGACACTCACGTCGGACAATCCTCCGGTCGTTTCGGCAACCGACGCCGAGGTGTGTCTGATTCTGAGCAAAGCGGATCGGCTGGGCGACTATCTCGGGGGCGGTCGATACGCCGTCCGGACACACTGAGGTGCGTGCTGAAATCGCACGTTGGTGCCCTTTTGCTGTGCACTATCGCGCGCCGTTGGCGCTCGATAGGATTGATAAACCGTTGACGGTCCACGGACTTTCCGCTGCAGCAGCGTTACAGCGTTAGATCGGATCGCAAATCGAATTTGGCGCGCGGTGTGCCGTAAACAACGGGAACAGCGCGGAGGGTTGTGCGAGCGGCCTCCGGAACGATCTCGTTTCCCCACCCATGTTTTTCAGGAACGGTCCTTCCCAGGAACCAAGTGCAGTATCAGAAAAATGCTTGATCTATCTGAATATCAAATCGATGTCAAAAACGTGTTCCGAAACGCTTCGCCCGCGACGCTTTACGAGGAGGCCTTGCGGTACGAGAAACAAGCAACGCTCGCCGACACCGGCGCATTGATCGCCTATTCGGGTGACAAGACCGGTCGCTCGCCCAAGGACAAACGGATCGTCGAACACCCCGAGTCGAGCGATGACGTGTGGTGGGGCAGCGTCAACATCGGGCTGCACGAGAACGCGTTTTGCGTCAACCGTGAACGGGCGATCGATTACCTCAACACCCGCGAGCGACTGTACGTGCTGGACGCGTTTGCCGGCTGGGATCCCAAGTATCGCATCAAAGTCCGTGTGATCTGTGCGCGGCCGTACCATGCGTTGTTCATGCACAACATGCTGATCCGGCCGACACGTGAAGAGCTTGCCGATTTCGGCGAACCCGATTGCGTGATCATCAATGCCGGTGCCTTCCCCGCCAACCGCTACACCACCGGGATGACCTCCAAGACCAGCGTGGACCTGAGTCTGGAGCGACGCGAGGTGGTGATCCTCGGCACCCAGTACGCCGGCGAGATGAAGAAAGCCGTGTTCACGTTGATGAATTACTTGATGCCGCGCAGCAACGTGCTGCCGATGCACTGCTCGGCCACGTCCGATACCGATACCGGTCAATCCTCGGTCCTGTTCGGGCTCTCGGGCACCGGAAAGACGACGTTGTCGGCAGACCCCAAGCGGGAGCTGATCGGCGATGACGAACACTGCTGGACCGATGACGGCGTGTTCAACATCGAAGGCGGTTGTTATGCCAAGGCGATCTATTTGACCCGCGACGCAGAACCCCAAATCTTCGACGCACTGCGGTACGGTGCCGTGCTGGAAAACGTGGTCTACGACCAGGCCGATCACCATGTCGATTTCGCCAACGCCAGCATCACCGAAAACACGCGCGGTGCCTATCCGATCGAATACATCCCCAATGCCAAGATCCCGTGCATCGCGGAGCATCCGACCGATGTGATTTTCCTGACCTGCGACGCCTTCGGTGTCCTGCCGCCGGTCAGCAAGTTGACGCCGGAACAGGCCGAGTACCATTTCATCAGTGGTTACACCGCCAAGGTTGCCGGGACTGAAGTCGGCGTCACCGAACCCGAAGCGACGTTCTCGCCGTGTTTCGGTGGCCCGTTCCTGGTCTGGCACCCGGGCAAGTACGCGGAGTTGCTGTCCAAGCGAATCACGCAGCACAAGGCCGGCGTGTGGCTGATCAATACCGGTTGGAGCGGCGGCGCGTACGGCGAAGGCAGCCGAATGAAGCTGTCGTACACCCGGGCGATCCTGGACGCGATTCACTCCGGCGCCCTCAAGACCGCACCGACAGAAAAAGAGCCGTGCTTCGGATTGGAGGTCGTGACGCAGGTCCCCGACGTGCCCGATGAAATGCTGCTGCCACGCAACACCTGGGGCGATCCGGCCGCGTACGACGCAACGGCGGCAAGGTTGGCCGAACTGTTCCACAAGAACTTTGTGACCTACGCCGATGGCGTCAGCGCCGCGGTTCGCGCCGCCGGTCCGCTGCTGCACCAAACAGCCGCCGGCTGAGCGTCCGCGTCGTCCCCGTGGCCGGCGCTCGGCCACGGCGCGACACGGCACAACGCGTGTGCTGCTGCGGCGAGCCAAGGTTTGTGTTTGACATCTCGCGAGCTTGCGATGTATTATGAAGCTGTCCGTCCCAGGAGACTTCATGAGCAACAAAGCAACCGCGAAAAACCCCTCGAAACCCGTCGGCAGTGTCAAAGCCTTCGGCGACGCCGCCGAATTTCTCAAGACGCTCGCCCATCCGGTCCGCTTGCGAATCGTCCAGCTCTTGCTGCACGGCCGCTACAACGTCGGCGAATTGGCCGAAGATTGCGAGATCCCTGATAACGTGGCCTCTGAACACCTGCGGCTGTTGCAACGCTGTGGGTTTTTGTCCAGCGAGCGGGAAGGGCGGCGGGTGTTTTACCAAATCGCCGAACCCCATCTCGAACAGCTGATGGCGTGCGTCGAAGGGCGGTTCCTGCAATCGCCCGCCAAGCGACGGTAGCGGGCACCGGTTCCTTTTTTTGCGCACATCTCGTCATCTCGCGATGTGGCATGTTTTCGGTTGTCAACGACGAAGGATTCCCAGTCATGAAGATTGTCATCATCGGCGGAGTCGCCGGAGGCGCCTCGGCGGCGGCGCGCGCCCGGCGGCTCTGCGACCAGGCCGAGATCATCGTGCTCGAGCGCGGGCGTCATCCCTCGTTCGCCAATTGCGGCATGCCCTACTACGTCGGCGGTGAAATCAAATCGCGTGACAAGTTGTTGGTCGCGCCGATCGACATGCTGCGGCAGCGTCATCGCTTGGATGTTCGCACACGATCGGAAGTCGTTGCGTTGGAGGTGGCCGAGAAGCGCGTGCGGGTGCGTGATCTGGAGTCGGGCCATGAGTACACCGAGAGCTACGACAAGTTGATCATTGCGACCGGCGCGTCCCCGTTTCGGCCGCCGATCGAAGGCATTGATGGCCCCCGTGTCCTGACGCTGCGGGACTTGGCCGACGCCGATCGGATGCACCACAGCGCCACCTCGGGGGCGTCGTATGCCGTCGTCGTCGGCGCGGGCTTCATCGGGATCGAAGTCGCTGAGAATCTGGTCCGCCGCGGCATCCGAACCACCATCGTGGAACTCGGTGACCAGATTCTGCCGCCTTGGGACCGGGAGATGATGGCTCCGCTGGAGGACCACTTGCGAGATCAGGGCGTCGAGTTGAGGCTCAACGAATCGGCGCAGCGTTTCATCGATTCGCCCCAGGGGCTGAAGATTGAATTGCAATCGGGAGCATCGGTGGACGCGGATTTCGCGGCGATCTGCATCGGGGTTCGCCCGGAGAGCCGACTCGCCGCCGACGCCGGAATCGCGTGTGGATCGCGTGGCGGCATTGTGGTCAACGATCACATGCAAACCAACGTTGCGGATGTGTACGCCGTCGGTGATGTCACGGAAGTGACGGATTTTGTCACCAAGAAATCCGCTCAGGTCCCGCTCGCCGGGCCGGCGAATCGACAGGGCAGAATCGCCGCCGATCATCTCTTCGGCCGTCCATCGACGTACCGGGGGACACAAGGCACCGCGGTCGTCGGTGTGTTTGGAAAAGTCGCCGCGATGACCGGGCAAAGTGAAAAGACACTGCGGCGTGAGGGATTGCGATACGAAAAAATTTACATTCACCCGACCGATCATGCCGGGTACTATCCTGGCGCCGAAGCGATGACGCTGAAGTTATTGTTTGATCCCGACGACGGCGCGATCCTCGGCGCCCAATGTGTCGGTGGCAACGGCGTGGACAAACGCATCGACGTCATCGCGATGGCGATCCAAGCCGGGATGACGGTGTATGACTTGGAGGAATCAGAGCTTTGTTACGCGCCCCAATTCGGACACGCCAAAGACCCGATCAACATGGCCGGGTTTGTCGCCGCCGGTGTGCTCCGCGGTGACCAGCCGATCGTTCACGTGGACACACTCAACGACAAGTCTCACGATCCTTCGTTCCTGTTGGACGTTCGCAGCGAGGCCGAATTCGCCGCGGGGCATCTGCCCGGTGCGACCAACATTCCGATCGAACAGTTGCGGGAGCGCCTCGGCGAAGTCCCTCGCGATCAAAAAATTGCCGCCTACTGCAAGGTCGGCCAGCGCGGCTATTTGGCGACCCGCGTTTTGATGCAACATCACTTCGACGTTGCCAACCTCAGCGGCGGATACACGCTGTGGTGTCGCTACCACGACTGAGAACAACGGATCCGTTTTCCGTTCCCTCCCTTTCCCCAAGAGACCATCATGAAACGATCTGCACTTTTGAATTTCACTGCGGCCCTTTCGTTGATGATTGTCGCACCCTCGTTTGCCCAAGACGTCCCCGGCCAGAGTGGAGTCGCCAAAGCGACACCGAGTTATCCGGCGATCCAAGGCCACGGCTCGGTCGTCCGATTGCCCCATGCCGCGCACCAGCCGCGCCCGGGGACCAAGTTACTCGTCGACCTGACCCGTGGCGGTGATCCGAGCAAATTAAACGCCGCGATCGAAAAGGTCGCCAAGTACGTCAACATTTACGCCGGAGCGGGCGCGGAACCGGCGGAGGTTCAAATCGCCGTCGTGTTTCATGGTGACGCGACACTCTCCGTGCTCAACTCCGACGCCTACGCAACCGAGTTCAAGGTGAAAGCGAATCCCAATCTGGACTTGCTGCATCGGCTGCACGAATCGGGGGTCGAGCTGTACGTGTGCGGCCAGTCGTTGATTTCCAAAGGATCGGATCCCGAGGATGTGGCGGGCTTCGTCAAGACCGCCGTCTCCGCCCTGACCGCCGTCGTCAATCTGCAGTCGGACGGCTACGCCTATCTGCCGCTGGGGAATTGAATCTCGGGCGGCGGGGTTGCCCCCTTGAATGGCGGGTTGTCGCCCAGTAGGCTGTTGTTTCCTGGAGGGTGCAGCACTACTATGGCAGAGGTAATTCGCAGCATGAGCATTCCAGTCAAGGGCACGGCGACGACGACTTGCGATCTATTGGTTTCATCGGACTACCTGGGCGGCCAAACGCGTCAGCAAACCGTCATCGGTGTTGGAGAATTTTTGACGAAGTCGATCGTGCGAATCGTCCCGAGGAGCCCGCAATTGATCGGCGTCAGGGCGAACTCGGCGACGTTTATTACGAGCGTGGTTGCGACTCCGACTCAGAATCTGTGCAACTTCAACACGCGGATGCGGCGTTTCCAAGTGGGCCGCGCCGGTCTGGGCAGTGACCACATCGAGTTTGCCGCACTCTCCCGCGGCGATGTGCGGTCCAGGATCCAAGTGGCGACGACGCTGCAGACACTGGCAACGACAGCGAAATCGACGGGGGCTCTGCAGCGATCCGACGCCTTCGAGTGCTTTATCAATGCCGACGCCGAGGTCGAACTGACCTTGCCCCGTGCCAACCGTGCGATGGTCGGGATCGAGTATTTCTTTGCCATCAATCCAACCCTTGCCGGCGGGAAGCTGAGGATTTTGTGCGAGGGTCGCGACGCGATCCAGATCCGCCAATCCCAGTCGGTCAGCCCGAAGCAGGTCATCTCGGGGCGACCGACCAACGGTATCGTGGGTGACGTTGTCGCCAAGCGGGTGAAGTACATCGAGGCGACGCAAACCAATGACGACAAAAACCGAACCTCCGTCGTGATGGCGTGTCGCGCGCCCGGTTTGTGGGTCGCCGAAAACCCGACGGCCAAACGAGAGGACGTCGACGCAGCGGGCCCTGGCATTGATCCTCCCCTTCGTTCGCTCTGGACGCCCGGAACGGTTATCGAAGATTGAGACCTCCCACCGGATCGCTGTTGGCACGTGAACGTGAGTTTGTTTTTCACCGCTGGAGCCGGAAATACATCATGAGTCAGTCCGAAGAGCCGTCTGAAGAAATCGTTCAAGACACAGACGAGCGGCCCTCCGATTCGATGGACGGCATCTCCCAGACGATCGACGGGACTGTCGATGCACAAGCGGTCAACGCAACCGCCCAGCAGAGCTTCGGCAGCCCGCCGCCGGGAGCGGAATATGGGTACGGCATCTAGATGACGCCCAAGACCGTTTTGCTGGTCGCCGGTTCGGCCGGGTTTTCGACCCGCGATGTTTGGGAGGGCTACCGCGAAGGGTTGACCCAATGCGGCGTGCAGGTGATTCCCTATGCGACGTTCTCGATGCTCCGCGTCCTCAGCCACGAAGCCGTCGGGAATGACATCATCGGCAAGGCCCACGACGTGCGCACCGGCGTCGACGCGGTGGTGTTTATCGACGGCATGCATTTCAGCGCAGAGCGTGCCTGGGTTCCGGCCACCCTGCGCGATTCGAACATTCTGACCGCGGTCATCAAGACCGATGATCCGTATTGCCCGATCGCGGACACGCAGCGGCTGTACCATTTGGTTTGCACCAACGAACTGAAACAGAAACCCGACAGTGAGGCCTACCTGCCCACCGCGACGTTGCCGCCGCCCGACGTTTCAACCTTGATCGGGAAAGAACCTGAAAGCGACATCGTCTTTGTCGGCACCCTGTTCGAAGATCGCGTGGCGACGATGCTACGACTCGCCGAACACTGCAACCGCCGCGGGCTGCGGTTTCGCATGGCCGGCAATTTTCCCAGCGACGCGTCGAAGTTCAAACGCATCCCGGCGGTGGCTTTTTCATCCGGGACGGTGCGTCCGGAGGCAAAGTGGCGGATGTATGCGGCCAGCAAGTTGGTGCTGAACCTGTTCCGTGCGGCCGACCAAGCGGTCTCCCCCAGTCCGCGTGTTTTTGAAGTCACCGCGCTGGGCGGCCCGGCGCTATTGACCGGAGTGCGACGCGAAGAGGTGACCCGAATCTTCGGCGATTCGGTTTATCATTTTGATGATCCCGACGAGTTGTGCGATCAAGTGGATCGGGCGATCGCCGACGATGCCGATCGTCGCAAGCGTGTCGCACGAGCCAAATCGATCACCGACCAGGCGCACCTGTACCGACACCGCAGCGAGACCCTGCTGAAATTGCTGGCCCGCCAGCGTGCGCAGAACACGACCGTCCGCGTAACCACCGGCCACTTCGATGCAGCCGACGCCCACGCGGAATCGGGTGTTACGGATAAACGCGACGGAGTTGCCGAGGAACGGTTAGCGTGGTTGATCGGTTGCGGCCGGACCGGATCGACCTGGCTGTGCGAGATGCTCGACGCGCTGCCGGAAATGCGAGGCTGGCACGAGCCGTATTTCGGCCGCTTGGTGCAACACCTGGCGGACCGACCCGACGAACGGAAACGCCCCAGTGCGTTTTTCTTTGACGGCAACGGCAAAGCCGGATTGCGAGCCATTCGCGAAGCGTTCTACGAAGTCGCCCGAACAAAGTATCCGGGGTTTGGCGGCGAAGCGTTGGTCGTCAAAGAGGTCAATACGCCGGAATTGTTCGCGATGATTGAGGAACTGTTTCCGCTCAGCCGAATGTTATTTCTGGTCCGCGATCCATTCGACGTGCTTGATTCCTACATCGACATGCGTCAGCCCGGCAGTTGGAATCGAGCTTCGAACGATCGATCGTCCAGTGATCCGCGACATCTGGCCAAGCACATTGCCAGTGCGTTTGGTCGCGCGGCCGACGCCTTTGACGCGTTCGAAGCCTCACAAAAGTTACTGATCCGGTACGAGTCGATGATCGATGGCACGGCAGGCGAACTGACCCGGATCTGTTCGTTCTTGGGTTCGCAACCGAAACCTGAAGAAATCGAACAGGTGTTGGATCGGTTTCGGTTTGACCGCCACAAAGACACCGGGCCGGGGGCGTTTCGCCGTCACGGTCGGCCGGGCGTCTGGCGTGATTCGCCGCATTTTACGCCTCCAGTGCGGGAAACCGCCGAACGCATTTTGGGCGATTTAAGGGACCGGTTCGGGTACACTGAATCGTCCCCGCTCTGAGTCCTCCCCTGCTGCCGCAACCTGCCATGCCAGCCGAACCAAGCCACGACGACGACCAGGGCGAGCCGGACGAGGAACGTCCATCGACGTTCTTGCACGATAGCGATCTGCCGTCCAGCAGCGACGATTTTTTGGGTCTCGCCAAGCGGACCCGTCGCAACGGCGGCGAACAGCAAGAGACGATCAGCGAAAACAGTGATTCGCTGTTGGGCGAGACGATCACGCTCAATGCCGACGGTGACCATGTCTTGGGCAACTTCCGCATCCTCAGCAAGCTCGGCTCGGGCGGTTTCGGGACGGTCTACAAAGCGGAAGACTTGCGGTTGGAGCGATTCGTTGCGATCAAAGCCGCGCTGCCGCGTTCGTCCGACCGAGGGGATGACCAATACAAACGCGTCATTCACGAAGGCCGCGCGGCGGCGGCACTCGAACATCCCAACATCGTCTCGATTTACGACGTCGCCGACCTGGACGGCAAACCGTACATCATTTCACAGTTGATCGATGGGGTGACGCTGAAGGAGTGCATCACCTCGGGGCCGACCAATCACAAGTGGACCGCCGAGATCATGCTGCGGGTCGCACGGGCGGTCGACTATGCCCACGGCAAGGGCATCATTCATCGCGATCTGAAACCCGGCAACATCCTGTTGGACCACGATGAAAATCCGCATGTCAATGATTTCGGCATCGCCAAACACTCCGACAGCGACGAGACGATTTCCAACGAAAGCTCGATCATCGGAACGCCGGCCTACATGTCACCCGAACAAGCGGCCGGTCATTCACGCGACGCGGACCGCCGCAGCGACATCTATTCCCTGGGCGTGATCCTGTACGAACTGGCGACGGGTGAAAAGCCGTTTCGCGGCAGTTCGCGGATGCTGATCCACCACGTGATCCACACCGATCCGCAGCCGCCGCGGATGCTCAATCAAAGCGTCCCCGCCGACTTGGATACCGTTTGCCTGAAGTGTTTGGAGAAAGACCCCGAACGGCGCTACCAAACGGCGGCGGAGTTGGCCGATGACTTGCAACGGATTCTCAACGGAGATCCGATCCTTGCACGACCGGTGTCGGGAATCGAACATTTCTTTCGACGGTGCCGCCGCTATCCGGCAACGACGGCCAGTGTGGCCGGGTTGATCGCCGCGATCGCGATCGGATTGGCCGGGGTAACATGGCAATGGCGTCGGGCCGAGCACAATCGACAACAGGAAGTGATCGCCAGGAAACAGGTCGAACGGTCGCGTGAGCAACTCCAAGAAGAAATCGCGTACTCCAAGCAGATGCTTCACGATGCCGAATCCAAATTGGCATTCAAGTCGATGGCTGCCGGCAATCATCGTCTGGCCCAGCGTTCGATCAACCAGTTGCGACCATTCGGTGACGTCGAGTTTCGTCTACTGCGCAATATCGAGGACCGGTATCAAGAGATTCTTCGTCACGTCGAAATGATCACCGACGTCGCGATCTCCGACGACCGACGGCTGATCGCCGCGACAGGACTTCGGACGCTGTTGGTGTGGGACACCGAAACCAAGCGGATCGTCTATCGGTTTCGTGAAAAGGGAAAACAACTTCGTTGCGTCGATTTCGCGAACTCCAGCCATCGCCTGGCGTGGGGCGGGGAACACGGCAAAGTCTATTTAAAAACGATCGGCGCGGCGGACGCACCGATGCGACCATTGGACCATGGATCTGCCATCGAAGTGATTCGCTTTTCCGCCGACGGCGCGAAACTGTTGTCGGCCGGTGACAACGGAAACGTCATCGTTTGGACATCCGACACCGGAGCGATGGATGCATCCCACACGGTCTCGACATCCACGATCCGTGCCGCCGATTTCCTGGGCCGCGAGGGAATCGTGACAGGCGACGAAACGGGACGAGTCATCCGCTGCGACCTCACGTCGGGGCATTGCGACGAGATCGCCAAAAACGCGTTTCCGATCCTCTCACTGGACACCAATGCCGACGCCACGCTGTTCGCCGCGGGGACTCAAGACAACCGGTTTTTGGTCGGACGCATCGACGACCCTGACTCCATCCGGCGAATCACGACCAACCATGGTCCCGTCGTGGATCTCGAATTCTGGGACGCAAAAAACGCCCTCGTCACGACGAACCTTTACGGCCAACTAGGTATCTGGCGGCTACCGAATTTGACCGTCCGAGAGTGCCATCACTACTTTCAAGGCATCGGACATTTCACCATCGACACGGGTTCCGACCGCATCTTGCTCGGCGGCGGCGACGGCGGCGTCATCTCACTGCATGTCGACGACGTCCGGCCGGATATGGTTCAAATGTCACGCGGGGTGATCACGGATCTAACGCTCGTCGATCAATCCATCATTGTCTGTCATGCGACCGGGCCCGCGAGTGTCTTGCATCGGGGATCCGGCCGATTGTTGCGGACGATCCCCGGCGAAACGGACGCTCCGCCCGGCAATCACGCCTTGCCGGAGACCTTGACCTGTGCCTCCGCGTCCGGCGATCGTAAACGGATCGCCTTCGGCACCACCGACGGGCGCATCCTGGTTTGGAATTCCGAAACGGGAAAGATCCGCATGTGCGGCATGGCGACCGACAAGTCGATTTCTCAGATCGAACTGGCCGATGACGGCTTGAGTGCCTGGACCGGCGGATTCGACGGCGGCGTGCGACTTTGGGATTTGACCAAAGCCGATTCCAGCACTGGGGTCGTCGCCCTGGGCGGCGTGGTTCGCGGGTTGCGATTATCAAGCGACCGGCAGCGGGCCGTCGCCGTTTCGGCCAACGGCCTTGCCGTGCTGATCGACGTGGCCGAGCAGACGGAGCTTGCGCGGACCGAACTCGGCAAATCGTTGCACTGCGTCGCCTGGTCCAGCGATTCATCCCAGATCGCGATCGGCGACGCCCGGGGCACCGTTCATCTGTATCGGAGTGACTTGTCGAACGTCGCCAGAGAAATCGAGGTGCACACCGGACCGATCACGGCGGTCACGTTTTCACCCTCCGACCAACGGATCATCACCGTCGGCAACGACGAACAGATTGCGTTTTCCAATCAGGTCACCGGCCGAACCGGCGCGATCGTGGAAAACAGTCATCCGATGAGCATCCGTGATCTGGCGATCAGCGACGACGCCCACTGGATGGTCACCGGCGACGTCGGCGGCAATGTCCGAATCTGGTCCATGGCAAAGTGATGGGCAGCAGCGCGGCGGCTCTCGACGTGCCGGTGTCCGGCAAGGGAACGGTCGATTTCACATTCAGACACGTGTTCCGCTATTGTCGTGCTCGCGTCCGCTTCACCGTGTACGATGGCCGATTCACGCCGTCACACGAGTTCGTTCGACGGCCTGGAAAGGCCTTCGCACCACGATCTGCCGGAGATTTCACACCATGCTTCACCACCGTTTCTGCTTGCTGTTGATCGCGCTGCTGGTCTCGGCATCAGACTCCTTTGCCGCCGATCGACCCAACATTCTGTTCATCATCGCCGATGACGCGTCGCGAGACAGCATGGGCGTGTATGGAAGCACCTACGTCAAAACCCCCAGCTTTGACCGCATCGCCAAAGAGGGCGTGCTGTTCACCAACGCCTATAACTGCAACCCCAAGTGTGCCCCGGCACGGGCCTGCTTGCTGACCGGACGCTATTCCTGGCAACTGGAAGAAGCCTGTAACCACAATCCGTTTCTGTCGGAGAAATGGTCGTTCTATCCGTACCTGCTGGAAGAACAGGGTTACTTCGTCGGTTACACCGGCAAGGGCTGGGGACCGGGGATTTGGCAAGGCATCGACGGAGGAAAATCGGGATTCAAAAGCGCCAATCCCGCCGGACACGCTTGGGCCAAACGGACGCTCAAGCCGCCGTACAAGGGCATCAGCAACACCGACTACGCGGCCAACTTCGAAGACTTCCTGAACGACCGGCCCGACGAACAGCCCTTCTGTTTTTGGCTGGGCACCCGCGAACCCCATCGCGGTTACGGCAAAGACAATTGGAAGTTGGACGGACGCGACTTGAGCGAAGTCACGGTGCCGGACTACTACCCGGACAACGAAACCATTCGCGGCGACCTAGCCGATTATGCGATCGAGGTCGAATGGTATGACAAACACATCGGATTGGCGCTCCAACATTTGGAACAACGCAACTTGCTCGACAACACGTTGATCATCGCGACCAGCGATCACGGCATGCCCTTTCCCCGTGTCAAAGGCCAGATCTACGACGACGGATTTCACGTGCCGTTGGCGGCGCGCTGGGGCGACAAAATCCGTCCCGGACGCACCGTCACCGACTTTGTGACCTTTCCCGATCTGGCCCCCACGTTGATGGAAGTCGCCGGCGTTAAAACTCCCGAGCAGATGACGGGGCAGAGTTTTCTGCCGCAGTTGTTGGCCGAGCAATCCGGGCGCGTTGATCCGAAGCGTGATCACACGCTGCTCGGCAAAGAGCGGCATGACATCGGACGGACCGATGATGACCTGTTGTCGGTCGGCTACCCGACGCGTGCGATCCGCAACGATCACTACTTGTACGTTCGCAATTATAAATCCAATCGCTGGCCGGTCGGAGATCCGCAATATGGTTTTATGAACTGCGACGCTTCGCCGACCAAGTCGTTTCTATTGGGATTGTCACAGAACGACCCACAATACCACTACTTTGAACTGAGCTTCGGTAAACGCCCCGTTGAAGAGCTTTACGACATGACCAGCGATCCAGGTTGCGTGAACAACTTGGCTCCGTTGGCGGCGTATGCCGAAATCAAGCGTGATCTGTCCGAACAGATGGAACGAGAACTCACCGCCCAGGGCGACCCGCGGATCTTGGGCAAGGGCGAGATCTTTGACTTCTATCCGAACTGCCGTATCGACCGGCAACAGAAACTCTACGAGAAACCCGACTGGAACCCGGTGCAGGTGTTCGAAGAGAAGTTCGGAAAGTAGGGCATGCGGTGCATGCCACACGTCACGCACAACGTGATCTGCCCGTAGTACCTCGACTCCTTCATCTCGATCAACTCATTCGGATCCAACGAAGTCAAAATTCGGCTTTCCATGCACTGCATGGTAAATTGGTGCCGCCTTCAGAAGGCGCTTACTTCGCAACCAACCTGCGAAAGATGATTGTCGTCGGGTGACATCGTCTCGAAAATCGAAGCACATCCACTTGAGGCGAGTTTTCATGGGTCGTTGTTTTAGCGGCGACATCCTCATTGTTCGTGCCGCGCTGTTGATGGTTTTCTCTTTGACATCAAGCACGCGTTCGGTTGCCGATGACCCTCTTGGGAGTTTACTGGAACAGCATTGCCAACAGTGCCATGGCGCTGACGATCCGGAAGCCAATCTTCGACTGGACAATCTGGAATTCGCGGTCTCCCCTGACGCTTTGATTCGCCCTGGTGCCGCGAAGTTGTTGGAGAAGGTGTTCGATGCGATCGACACCAGGAAAATGCCTCCCGAGGATGCGGAGCCGCTATCGACTTCGTCGCGTCTCCAGTTTCTCCGCCTGCTCCGGCTCCGACTCTTGGACGTCGCGAAACACTCACCGGAACGAACCCCGCATCGGCGTCTGACGATAGAAGAGTATAACTACACCCTCAAGACGCTCTTCGGCGTCGACGCCGAGTTCGCAGATCTGCTTCCCGCGGATCCGATCTCTGAATCGGGTTATCGAAACGCCCGCATTCAGCTCGGTGTATCGTCGCTTCAGATGGAAGCTTATTTGGACAGCGCACGTCGCGCAGTCCAACGCTACGTACAATTTGGACCGATCGAAGTCGAGCCGATTCGATATCACATCGAATTCGAAGATTTGTATTACGCAACGGGAGATCGCTATGGAACTCGAAAGCGCGTCCCCATCGCAATCGATCGAGAAACCCTGTTGGCGCGTCGCGAATTCAATCTGGCGCAGGTGCCGAAGTACGCAGCCCCCTTGGGGCCGAAGCTGCCCGGCGCCCATTCTGACGACGAAAAATTGCGCGCAGCGATTCCCAAATTGAATCAACAGTACGTGGCGATTCCCCGCCGGCTGTCGACCGGCGTGTTGGTCATCCGCGTGCGAGCCGCCGGAACCGCCGACCGCAACGGTCGATTCCCTCGAATGCGTGTCGAGTCAGGAATCACGCTCGGCGACGGTTGTTCGATCGACAAGCGGTTGCTCGGCGAGACGGATGTCACTGCATCACGTGACGATCCAGCGGTCTACGAATTCCGAATTCGCTTGGAGGATGTGCCGACAAAAGGTCCGCAGCGAGAGGAGGAGACGTTTGATCGGTTAAGCGTCTTCGACATGGACCAGATCTTTATTTCCAATGTTTCGGGCGACCGCCACGCAATTTTCGCACTGGGGCCTGGAGGCTACGCCAATCCAGAAATCGGTTCCAAACGGACGGCCGAATCGATCCGAAAGATGGCTGAAGACGGTGTCAATTTTTTGATGATCGATTGCATGGAGATTGAGATGTTTCCGGGCGAATCCGAATCGAAACCTTCCTATCGTTGGCAGATTCCAAGCATCGAGGGAGACCAAGGCGATCAACAAGAAGCCGCCATCGCGAAGCCGTTTCTCATCGAATTCATGCGGCAAGCTTACCGCCGACCGGTCACCGCCGATGAAATTGCACAAAAGCTGAAATTGTTCCGTTCCTTGCGGGCACGGGCCTATTCGTTTGAAGACAGCATCCGCGAGACCATGACGGCGATCCTCGTTTCGCCCGTGTTTCTGTTTCTGGAAGTGGGGCCCCCGACTCAGGCCGTGCGACAATCCGAAATGCCCAGCCCGCATCAATTGGCGTCACGATTGTCCTACCTGTTGTGGCTGTCGCCTCCGGACGACCGCTTGATAAATCTCGCCACCGACGGTTCGCTCACGCAGCCCGACGTGCTCCACGACGAAGCGGACCGGATGCTCTCCGATCCGCGCTCCCGCCGATTTTTGGAAAGCTTTTGTCGACAATGGTTGCATTTGACGAAGTATCAAAACATTGCGGTGGATCGTCGAACGTATCCGACGTATGACGACGACTTTGCCGCAGTCTCGATCCGAGAGACGATCGAGTATTTTATCGAGGTGTTTCAGAGCGATGCCAACGCGCTGGACCTGATCGATTCGGATTACTCGATCATGAACGATCGATTGGCCGAACATTACGGACTCGCCCCACTGACGACGGGCGAGATGCGAAAGGTCACTTTGCCGAAAGACTCCGTGCGAGGCGGCTTGCTGACACAGGCGAGCGTGATGACGCTCGCTTCCGACGGTGTCGATTCGCACGCAATCCGTCGCGGTGTTTGGTTGCTGGACAGGATGCTGAATTCACCTCCGCCCCCACCCCCACCCAACGTCCCACAAATCGCGGCCGACGATCCCGAAATGACAGGTCTCTCGCTGAAAGAGAAAATCCAACGCCACCGGGAGCCCGGAACCTGTCTGGATTGCCACGCGAAGATTGATCCGTGGGGCATCCCCTTTGAAAACTTTGATGCGACTGGTCGTTGGCGAGACGCGTGGCAAACGCTCGAGGGCGATCAGCCGATCCGCCGAACGGTCGATCCGTCAACCGTGCTTCCGGACGGAACACGAATCGAGAACATCGTCGAATTAAAGCAGTACCTGCGACAACAGCGAAGCGAGCACTTTGCCAACGCTCTGGTGCATCACCTGCTAACGTATACGTTAGGGCGTTCACCCGACTATGTGGATCGGCAGGGCGTCGACGAGATCCGACGACGTTTCAAAGCGTCCGGATACAAGCTGCGGGGGCTCGTGTTGGCGATCGTCGACAGCGAGCTTTTTCGGATGTAATCCCTCTGGGGAAGGCCAGCGATGCGAACTTCGAAACTCTCTCTGTCACGACGTCGGGTCCTGCGCGCCGCCGGATATACGATCGCGCTTCCGATGTTCGCGTCGTTGCGTGACGCCCCGTTCGTCCATGAAGTTCGGGGATCGGAACCGGAGCGCGAGCCGTCCGCAGCCGAACGCCAGCAGCCGAATCGGTTTTGTTGCATCTTTTTCCCGAACGGCGTCAGTCTGCCGCCGGCGGGGCATCCGGCCCACAACGATTGGCACTGGTTTCCCCATACCGTTGGCCGCGACTACGTCCTGACGCGCCCGCTTGAGCCCCTGGCCAAACTTCGTGACGAACTGACGATTTTGTCAGGGCTTTCCCATCCCGCGATGCGAACATCGATCGCTCATCTCACCGCCGATAGTTTTTTGACCGGAGCAGATTCGTCGCGAGAGTACACCAACAGTATTTCGTTGGACCAATTGATCTCCAAACACCTGGGAACTCATACCCGTTTTCCTTCGTTAACGCTGTCGAGTGACGGAGGGGTGGGGACACCCGGCCGCACTCAAACGCTTTCCTTCTCCGCATCGGGACGTCCGATCCCAAGTCTTTCTCAACCCCGCGCTATCTTCAATCGATTGTTCGGCATCGAAAAACAGTCGCTCGCCGAACAACGTCGACAGTTCGGCCGACAACAGAGCATTCTCGACAACGTCATGGAGGAGACGGCGGCCCTGGGTCGAGATCTTTCTGCGGCCGACCGCCAACGCCTGGATGAGTACACCACATCGGTCCGGGAAATCGAGAAGCGATTGGCAAGCGCTGACCGATGGCTGGACGTCCAGCGGCCGAGCGTCGATCCCGCTGATTTTGAGCTTGCGGCCACGCCGCGCGACGACGTCGAAGCGTACATCCGTGTGATCTACGATCTGATGTTCGTCGCCTTTCTCACCGACTCTACCCGATCGATCACCTACCAGATCACGAGTGAAGACGCGAAAGGAATCGGCGACCGTTTTCCCAGTGTGATCGGGTTGCCCGGACATCACTCGCTCAGCCATGGGACCGCCAGCGAAAAGGGCTACGAAAATTGGGCACGGTATGATCACTTTCTAACGACTCAGTTTGCCTACTTCCTGGATCGCCTTCGCTCGACCGCCGATCCCTTCCAGCAAGGGTCGTTGCTTGATCACACCAGCGTTTTGTACGGATGCAGCACGAGCCGCACCCATCAAGCCGTCAACTATCCGCTGATCCTTGCGGGTGGGAAAGCGATGGGATTCGCTCACGGATCGCACCTACGCTTCGACGAGTCTCGCCACCGCCTATCAGATCTCTACGTTACCCTGCTTCAGCAATTTGGAATCGAAGTCGACAGGTTTGCTGACAGTACCACGTCGCTGCATGAGGTTCTCGACGCTTGACCGTTCGGCCTAAAGTCTTCGCGGCACGCCCTTGCCGCCAAGCGACAACGCCAGCACCAAGACCAGGATGCCGCCGATCAACAGCCCGCCGCCGACTCCCAGGGCTTCCGCGGCAGAGGCGACGTACAGCGGGTTCCAATCGATCGGCCGCAGTTCTTCGCCGCTGATCAGGGCCGAGCCCGCCCAGATCAAGAATCCGGCGCCAGCGGTAAACAGGACGACCGAGACGACGCACGCCAAGATGCGTCCCACCCGAGGAACCGCCAGAGCGACGCCGACCAACGCCCCGAACAGTCCGCCCACGATCAAGCTGGTGATGTCTAGTGGCATGGTCAATCGCTCGCGGTTGTGGCGTTCTCAAAAAAAGTGCGGACTTTCGATCCGCCACCCCATGATACTCTGCGACCGACCACACCTTCAGAAAAGTGATCCGCAGTCGATCTGCAGGCGAAATTGAGGTTTTATCCGCGTCGTGCACGGAGCCGACGTCGACATCGGTATACTGGACGGGTTGGATCACGAGGATCGAAGCGTCACGCGGCGCGACGATCCGTTGCCTGCCATCCTACCTCCACGACGCCATGCGTACCCGCCCCATTGTTGCTCTCGCGGCATGTTGCTTCTTGGCTCCCTTGTTGCCGGCAGCTGACAGTCCCGAACAGGAGGCGTTCTTTGAAACAAAGATTCGCCCGGTGCTGGTCGAGCATTGTTACCAGTGCCATTCGGCGACGTCCAAGGAACCCGAAGGCGGCCTGTTGCTGGATACTCGCGAGGGCATTCGCCGCGGTGGCGACACCGGTCATGCGGTCGTTCCTGGCGAATTGAACGACAGCTTGATCCTGAGCGCGCTGCGCTACGAATCGGTCGAAATGCCACCGGATGGAAAATTGCCCGATCACGTGATCGACGATTTCGAGACGTGGATCCGCAGCGGAGCATTCGATCCGCGGGACGGAAAGAGTGCGATGATCCGTCGCGAAATCGATTTTGACCGAGCCCGTGAATTCTGGTCCTTTCAGCCGGTCACTGCGCCACCCATCCCGAGCGTCAACAATGAGGATTGGGTCAAAGGTGACATCGACGCGTTTGTGCTGTCGCGATTGGAAACGAAGAACATCAGCCCGGTCGGTGATGCACCAAGTGACTCTCTGGCACGACGGATTTACTTTGATCTGATCGGGTTGCCCCCGACACCCGAACAACTCGACGCATTTTCTCAAGCGATGGCCGTCGACCCAGACGATGCGATTGAATCGTTGGTCGAGACGTTGCTGGATAGCCGCCACTTCGGCGAGCGTTGGGGGCGACACTGGTTGGATGTCGTGCGGTATGCCGAATCGACGGGCATGGAACGCAACGGAACGTTCACCGCCGCATGGCGGTATCGCGACTACGTGATCGATGCGTTCAACAACGACACACCCTTCGATCAATTCATTCGCGAACAAGTCGCCGGAGACTTGTTGCCGCACGATTCGATCGAGCAACGCAATCGTCAATTGATCGCGACCGGGATGTTGGCTCTCGGTCCCAAATCGCTGAACGAACCGCAAAAAGAAAAGTTTCAAATGGACGTCGTCGACGAACAAATCGA
>NZ_JBFHKV010000014.1:0-22358 GCF_041595215.1 Stieleria sp.
GGAATCTACGGCATGAATTTTGAACACATGCCTGAACTGCACTACCGCTATTCCTATCCCATGCTGTGGCTGGTGATGACGCTGACCGGTGTCGCGATGCTGTACTTTTTCTGGCGCAAAGGCTGGATCGGGCGCGGCTAATGCTTTGGCTACGGCTTCAACCCTAAGATTCAATCTTGATGGAGCACTCCGCCATTTCACCCGGCTAACGATCGATTCAAATGAAAGGTTTCCGTTTTGACGACACCCGACGAACCCACCGTGCGCGACTCGACCGGCGAACTTGACTCGCTCTCCGGCGACGTTGCCGTGTCCGACCGCCCCTGGGAAGAACTCTCCCGCTTGGCCGAACAGGGTGACGCCGAGCGGCTGGAAGAATTTCTTTCGGAACTTTCGACGACCGACCAGGCACTGGCGCTGAGTCGGTTGGACGAAATCCATCGTGTGCAGGTATTGGAGGGGTTGGACGCCGAAGACGCGGCGGATTTGATCGCGGCGCTGCCCGAGGTCCAGGCCGCCGAGGCGATCGCGTCACTGGAACCGGACACCGCCGCGGCGATCGTCCACGAATTGCCCAGCGACGAACAGGCCGACGTCCTGGGCGATTTGAGCGACCAACAGGCGGCCGCCATCCTGGACGTCCTGCCCGACACCGAGGCCGACGCGGCCCGCCAATTGGCGGCCTACGAAGACGACGTCGCCGGCGGAATGATGGTGCTGGAGATGCTTCGCTTTACCCCCGACATGACCGTCGCGGACGTCATCGCCGAGCTGAATTCCAACGCCGAGATCTACAGCGATTTTGATGTCCGCTACGCCTACGTCTGTGAACACGACGGTTCGCTGGTCGGGGTGCTGCCGATGCAAAACCTGTTGTTCGTCAAACGCGGATCCAAACTGGCCGATCTGATGATCACCGATCCGATCTCGGTGCTCGACACCACGCCGCTGGATGACCTGATCGAACTGTTCGACGCCCATCACTTTCTGGGCGTTCCGGTGGTCGACCACGACGGACGCCTAAAAGGAGTCCTGCACCGTGAAGCGGTCAATTACGAAGAAACCCGCGCGGCCGAAAGCGACTACCTGAAAAGCCAGGGGATCGTGGGCGGCGAGGAACTGCGTTCGATGCCGCTGTGGCTTCGTGCCCGCCGACGACTGAGCTGGTTGAGTATCAACATCTTGCTCAATATCGGTGCCGCCGCGGTGATCGCCTACTTTCAAGAAACCCTGCAGGCGGTGATCGCATTGGCGGTCTTTTTGCCGATCATCAGTGACATGAGCGGCTGCAGCGGCAACCAAGCGGTCGCGGTCAGCATGCGTGAACTGTCGCTCGGTTTGGTGCGTCCCTCGGAAGTCTTTCGCGTTTGGTGGAAAGAGGTTTCGGTGGGGTTGATCAACGGCGCGGTCTTGGGGTTGCTGGTCGCCATCTGTGCCGTGATCTTTGACGGCAACGGCTACCTGGGGCTGGTCGTCGGGGTCGCGTTATTCGCCAACACGATCGTCGCGGTTTCCATCGGCGGCGTGGTGCCGCTGGTGCTGAAACGATTCGGGTTTGACCCCGCGGTCGCCAGCGGACCGTTGCTGACCACGGTGACCGACATGTGCGGCTTCTTCTTCGTGTTGGGTTTAGCCACACTGCTGCTCTCGCGCCTCGTCAGCTGACAAAGTGGCCCAAGCATTCCGAGTGGCCTAAGCTTCCGAAAGTGGCGTAAGCTTCCAGCTTGCGTCCCGGCAAGCGAAGCTTGCCCCCCTACCACACGCCAAGCTAAAGCTTGCGAAGCGGCAAGCTGGAAGCGTGCCCCACTGCGACACCGAAAGCTTACCCCACTGCTAGGGCGTCAGCATGACGATACTCAAATCGTCCGGCTTGCCGTGCTCGGAGTGCATCCGCTCGGTCGCCTGATCGACCAGCGAGCGCATGCGTTTGATCGGCGGACCGACCCTGGCGAGCGCGCAAACCTCGTCCAGATGCAAGTTATCGAACAGCCCATCGCTTGCCAGCAGGATCGTATCGAGTGCGGCCAGGCGAACGGCCGGTCCGATTTCGATGTGCATGCTCTTGGAACCGACCAGATTGGAGACGTAGTGGCGTTCGTCGTGGTGCATCGCTTCGTCTTCGCCCATCATGCCGGACTGGATGGCATAGCCGACCGGTGAATGGGACGTCGATTTCCACTTGACCAATCCACGTTGGCCGACGACGAGCGCCATGGAGTCACCGACTTGGTAGCCGCGGGCGACGCGATCCTGAACTTCGATCACGGTCAGCGTGGTCGCCGCGCCGATCGCGAGTTCCAGGATTTCGGAATTGGCCCGCTCGATCCCGTCGAGAATCAATGGCCGGAGATCACCGCTGGCGGTTTGGGACGCCACGCTGTCGCGCAGACATTGCATGGCGATGGCCGACGCCTTGTGCCCGACCGGAGCCCCCCCGACACCGTCGGCGACGGCCAACACCAACCCGCCACCCAACGTTCCGATGACCGCAGCACTGTCGTCATTGGGGTCTTGCTTGCCCGGGCAGGTGCGGGCAAACGCCAGCACACGACCTTGGTCATGGCTGAGGACCTCAGGTTCGTCCATCGCGCTTTCGAGATAGAGTCGCGTCGGTGAGGGAGAGTTGTCGGGGAGCAAACGTGAGCCCTGCGGCGTCGGTGTGGAAACAAAGTGCCCGGAAACGATTTAACTCGATTTTCGTTTACGAATGGCGTGGCGAATCGCCTTCATCCGTGATTTCTCCCAATCCTGGGCCATTTTACCGGCATCGGCGTACCGATCGCGCGGTTTGACGGCAACGGATTTACGGATGATGCCGATCAGGTCCGGATGAACGCGTTTGCGAATCGTCGCCGCGCCGGGAAAAGGCCAGTCGAAGGGGTACTCGGGCCATTTGCTGGAAAACAGGCGATAGGCGATCAAGCCGAGCGAAAACACGTCGCTGCGGGTCGACGGTTTTCCCATCGCCTGCTCCGGGGGCATGTAGCCGAGTGTTCCGGTCCCGGAACCGTTGATCGTTTGCTGAGCGACCTTGGCGATCCCGAAATCAGCCAGCCGCAACCAGTCGTCATCAAACAGCAGGACGTTTTCGGGCTTGATGTCGCAGTGAATCACGCCCATCGAATGGGCATAAGAGACCGCTTCGAGCAATTGCGACATCAATTCGAAGCCGAGTTCGAAACGCATGCGTTTGGTCAACCGATCATTGAGCGTTCGTTTGGCCAGCGGAGACACGATGACAAAATGCCCGTCAATGAACCGGGCGTCGCGGATCGGCAGGATGTTGGGGTGATCCAATTCGATCGTCAACTTGACCTCACGGCGAAACTCATCGATCAGCTCGGGCGTGACCCATCGTGAATTCGGGATTTTTAGCGCCACCTTGGTCGAAAGCAGGGTGTCGGTGGCGGCGTAAACGTCGGCGAATCCTCCCTGTCCGATCCGTCGGTTGAGCCGATATTTTCCCAGACGGCTTCCGACTCGAAGTCGCGGGGCATCGCTGGAGATGGGGTAGTCAGTTCGTTTTGCCATGCCTTTGTCGTCAACACCTGATGACCAGGGGACCCGTTTGTCGTCGCTCGTCGTTTTCGCTCCGCATCACTTTAGCGTCCATCCGGCGACTGCTGCGAGCGGTCGACTGCGGCGCGCGGTCGACTGCTGCGACGCAGAGAATCGCCCGCTGCAAAGAACGCACCACTTTCCCTATAATAGGAGACGATTTGCCCAATACTCATTGAAAGCTGCGCGCTTTGCGATCGTCTTTTCCCATGGTCCCAGGTTCTTCTCATTCTTCCAGCCAAACTTGGTTCGGCAAGTCCGTCGCTCCCGGCGAATCGGTCAACTCGGAATTGTTGATCACCGAAAGCTACAGCAGTCGGGATGTTGGGATTTCCTTGCGGGTGATTCGGGGGCTTCGCGACGGCCCCACGGTTTTCGTCTCCGGCGCGCTCCACGGCGATGAAATCAACGGCACCGGTGCGATCCGGTCGCTGATCGCCGACAACGACTTACAACTCACCGCGGGCACCGTCGTCCTGATTCCGGTGTTGAACGTGCTGGGGTTCGAGCGGCACTCACGGTATTTGCCCGACCGCCGAGATCTGAATCGTTGCTTTCCCGGCAACGCCAGCGGCAGCATGGCGACACGGATGGCCAAGGTGATCTTTGATGCCATCGTACGCCGCTGTGATTACGGAGTCGACCTCCACACCGCCGCGGTGCGGCGGACGAATTACCCGAACGTCCGAGCCGACTTTCGCAATCCCGACTGCATGCGACTGGCCGAAGCCTTCGGAGCCGGCGTGATCCTCGATGGCAAAGGCCCCAAGGGCTCGCTGCGCCGCGAAGCCACCCTGGCGGACTGCCCGACGATCGTGGTCGAGGGCGGCGAAGTCTGGAAGGTCGAACCGTCGATCGTCGAATGCATGAGACGCGGCGTCCTGAACGTGCTGAAAAAACTGGGCATGATGGAGGGTGATCCTGAACTGCCGATCGGGCAGGTCAAGATCAGGCAAACCAAGTGGATTCGCGCCGAACGTGGCGGATTCATGGACTTGCACGTCTCCCCGGGCAGCACCGTCACCGCCGGGCAGCCGATCGCGACCAATAGCACGTTGGTGCACCAAGACCAGAATCAACTGCTCGCCCCCTTTGACGGGATCGTGATCGGGATGTCGACCCTGCCCGCGGTCCAGCCCGGCGAGCCCGTCGTTCATCTGGGACGACTGGCCGGAGCCAAAAGCGCGCGGCGCGTGGAAAAGCACTCACAAGCCGACGAAGTGCAACGGACCGCCCAGGAACATCTCTCGACCAACATCCAAATCGTCGATCCGAATTAACCCCCAACCCTTGACCGCAACGCCATGAAACTCGGAATCCTCTCGCGAAGCATCCGCTGCTACAGCACCCGCCGACTGCGCGAGGCCGCCATCCAACGCGGTCATCAGGTGAAAGTCCTGGACACGTTGAAATTTGCCATCGACCTGAAACCCGCCGAACCGGATCTGTTCTTTCGCGGCAGGCACCTGTCCCATTACGACGCCGTGCTGCCTCGAATCGGGGCCTCCATCACCCAGTTCGGCACCGCGGTGGTCCGGCAGTTCGAACAGATGGATATCTTCACCACCAACTCCTCGGCCGGCATCTCCAATTCCCGCGACAAGCTTCGCAGCCTGCAGATCCTCAGTCGACACCAGATCGGGATCCCCGAAACGACCTTCGTTCGTGACAAACGGGACGTGCTGCCGGCCATCGAACGCGTCGGCGGCTCCCCGGTCATCATCAAACTGCTGGAAGGCACCCAGGGCATCGGCGTGCTGTTGGCTGAATCGGTCAAGGCCGCTGAAGCGATCGTGGAGCTGCTGCAAAGTCAGAAGCAAAACGTGCTGATCCAAAAGTTTGTCGCCGAAAGCAAGGGCAAAGACATTCGTGCGTTCGTCGTCGGAGACCAGGTCGTCGGCGCCATGCGGCGCGTCGCCCAAGGCCAAGAGTTTCGTAGCAATGTGCACCGGGGTGGCGTGACCGAACCGGTCGATCTGCCCGATGACTATCGCGAGGCCGCCGTCCGGACCACCCAAATCATGGGGCTGAGAGTCGCCGGCGTCGACATGCTCGAAGGCAAAGACGGCCCCCAGATCATGGAAGTCAATTCGTCCCCAGGACTGGAAGGGATCGAGCACTGCACGCAACTGGACATCGCCGGTTCCATCATCGACTACATCGCCGCCCAAGTCGATTTCCCCGAAATTGATTTGCGGCAACGACTGACCGTCAGCCGCGGTTACGGTGTGGCCGAAATCCATATCCCCGAAGGATCCGAGTTCGTCAACAAGACCGTCCAGTCATCGGGACTGCGCGAAAAAGACATCAACGCGCTGACTCTCTACCGGGGTTCAACCGTCATCCCCAACCCACGCTCGGATCGCGAATTGATGGCCGGCGATCGACTGCTGTGCTTCGGTAAACTGGAACTGATGCGAGGATTGATTCCCAAGAAGACGCGGCGAATCCGCAAGCCCAAAGTCCTCCACCTGCCCGACCTGCCCGTCGCCCACGAAGCCATGACCAGCGATCCCGAAGAGTCGAGTTCGTAAGTCGTCAATCGCGATCGATCGACCCATCGATGCCATGCATGACCCCGGCAGGGAACGCTGGGATGCATTTGTTAGCGGCAGGGCGCGAGCCCTCCGGTCTTGCACCGCGTTTCCAGGCAGATACCGGACGGCTCGCGCCGTTCCGCTAACAGCTGCCGTTTTATTATTAGCGACAGAACGCAAGCCGATCCCACCCGCACGCCCCCCTGCGTGAAATATCACAGGACCAGTGCGCAATAATACATACCCTCCGCGGCGGCGATGCCTACACTGTAGGGACACCACGGACCGCTCTCCTCACGCCTCCCAATCGAGTCACTGCGAATTCCCCAAGCAGGTTGACCCACCGCCCATGAAAACCCTGACGTCCTTCTTCAGTCTTCTGATCGCCGGCGTGACCCTCTTGCCGGGCCAGTCGTCCCACGGCGACGACATCCAGGTGTTGTTTCTTGGTGACAACGGACACCATCAACCCGGCATCCGATTCCGCGAACTCGAACCGGTCCTGCGGACCCGCGGCATCGCGATGACGTACACCGACCAGATGTCGGATTTAACGTCGTCGAAGCTGGAGCAATACGACGTCTTGGCGGTCTATGCCAACATTGACGAAATCGCTCCCGACCAGGCCGACGCCATCCTGGAATACGTCCGCGGGGGCGGTGGGTTTGTGCCGTTGCACTGTGCGACGTACTGCTTTCGCAATGCCCCCGAAATCGTCGCCTTGATGGGCGCCCAATTTCAACGCCACGGCACCGGCGTTTTCCGATCCGAAGTCGCCGCGCCCGACCACGAACTGATGAAGGGATACGGCGGGTTCCAGAGCTGGGATGAGACCTACGTGCATCATTTGCACAACGACACCAACCGGACCGTTTTGGAGTACCGCACCGACCAGGAGGGCCGCGAACCGTGGACGTGGATTCGGACCGAGGGCCAAGGCCGCGTTTTCTATACCGCTTGGGGACACGACTCGCGGACTTGGACGAACCCCGGATTCCAGAATCTTGTCGAACGCGGGATCCGCTGGGCGGCGAAACAGGATCCTTCGGCCGCCGGCACCTACCTGGCCGATCAAGCCTTTCCCGTTCCCGCGATGACCAAGATCCCCAGCGACGCAGCGGCATTTGAATACGTCGACGTCGGTGGCCAGATCCCCAACTACACGCCATCGAAGCAATGGGGCGTTCAGGGCAAACCGCTGAACCTGATGCAAAAACCGCTCGCGCCCGAAGCGTCGATGCAACACCTGGTGGTCCCCGAAGGCTTTCATGTCGAACTGTTCGTCTCCGAGCCGACGCTCGGCGGCAAGCCGATCTGCATGGCATGGGATGAGCGTGGACGGTTGTGGGTCGCCGAGACCATGGACTATCCCAACGAACTGCAACCGCCTGGCACGGGGCGCGATCGCATCCGCATCTGCGAAGACAGCGACGGCGACGGCCGGGCCGATACGTTCACGGTGTTCGCCGAGAACCTCAGCATCCCGACCAGCATCGCGTTTTCTCGCGGTGGCGTGATCGTCCAGAACGCGGTCGAGACGCTTTACCTGAAAGACACCGACGGAGACGATCGGGCGGACGAACGTCGCGTGTTGGTTTCCGGATGGGATCTCGGCGACACCCACGGCGGTGTCAGCAACTTCCAATACGGTCTGGACAATTGGATCTGGGCGATGCAGGGGTACAACAATTCTCAGCCCATCGCGGGTGGTCAGACCGAGCGATTTCGGATGGGATTCTTTCGCATGCGTCCTGACGGAAGCGAAATCGAATTCATCCGCTCGACCAACAACAACACGTGGGGACTGGGGATCAGCGAAGAGGGCTTGATTTTCGGATCGACGGCCAACGGATGCCCGAGTGTTTTCATGCCGATCCCCAACCGGTACTACGAACGCGTCCGCGGCTGGACACCGTCGCTGACGCTGCAGTCGATCGCCGACACCAATGATTTTCAACCGATCACCGACAAGGTGCGGCAGGTCGATCATCACGGCGGATACACCGCCGGCGCCGGCCACGCCCTCTACACCGCCCGCGAGTATCCTCGCGAATACTGGAACCGAGTCGCCTTCGTCAACGGTCCGACCGGACACCTGGTCGGCACGTTCGTGTTGCGTAGCGAGGGCAGTGATTTCCAATCGACCAGCCCCTTCAATCTGCTGGCCAGCGACGACGAATGGACCGCGCCGATCATGGCCGAAGTCGGCCCCGATGGGCATGTCTGGGTGATCGACTGGTACAACTACATCGTGCAGCACAACCCGACGCCGGAAGGTTTCAAAACCGGCAAGGGCCGTGCGTATGAGACGGAACTGAGAGACAAAAAGCACGGTCGTATTTACCGCGTCGTTCCGGATGGTTCTGCGGGAGCCGCCGTGCCTGATCTGTCCAAAGCCGATGCGGCCGGACTCGTTGCCGCGCTGACCCACCCGACCATGCTGGTTCGCAAACACGCCCAGCGGTTGTTGGTCGAACGCGGCCAGCGCGATGTCGCTGAGGCCTTGATCGAACTGGTGAGCGACCGTCAGGTGGATGAGATCGGATTGAACGTCGGCGCAATCCATGCCCTTTGGACGATGCACGGCCTGGGCTTACTCAACGGTGATCACACAGCGGCCGACCAAGCGGTTGTTTCCGCGCTCCGGCACCCGTCGGCCGGAGTTCGCCGCAACGCCGTCGCCGTGCTGCCCCCGTCGGTCGACTCGACCCAAGCGATCCTGGACGCCAACTTGCTCGCCGATCGAGACGCCCATGTGCGGGTCGCAGCGTTGCTGGCCCTGTCCGATTTACCGACCCAATCCAATGCGGCAACGGCGCTGACGGCGGTGCTCACCCATCCGGTCTCGATGGCTGACCGCTGGACACGCGATGCGCTGACCAGCGCCGCGGCCAACAGCAGCGGTCCGTTTCTGAAATCATTGGCGTCCGTCGCCGAGGTGTCCGATCAAGCCATCGAACTGATCACGATCGTCAGCGAGCACCACGCCCGCGGCGGTGACAACGACGATGCAGCCGAATTGCTCGCCGCGCTCCACGCCGCCCACCCCGCAGTCGTCGAAGCGGTATTGCAGGGATTCAGTCAGGGCTGGAAACCCGGACAAACGGTCACGCTCGACGACACCGTCGAAGCCAACTTGGAGAAATTGGTCGAACGCGTTTCGCCGGGGTCCAAGGGCTTGCTGGTGCGACTGGCAACCCGCTGGGGCAGCAAACGATTCTCTCGCTACGGCAAAGAGATCGCCGACGGATTGTTGACCGTCGTTCGCGATTCGAAAGCCGAGGAAGCAGACCGAGTCGCCGCCGCGTCTCAGCTGGTCGAATTCATGCAGGATGACGGCGACGTCGTGATGGACTTGCTCGACGAAGTGACTCCGCAAACACCACCGTCGGTTTCGCTGGGAATCATCGCGGCCTTGGAAAAGAGTCGTTGGGAAGACGTCGGTGTCGAATTGGTCGATCGGCTCGCCACCATGACGCCGGCGCTCAAAAAGGCGACGTTCTCGCAATTGCTCAAGCGTCCCACGTCGACCGCCGCGCTGTTGGACGCCGCCGAGTCGGGTGATGTGTCGCTGGATGAATTGGCACTCGATCAAAAACAATCGCTCGCGGCGCACCCGGACCGTCGACTTCAACGCCGCGCCCAGAAACTGTTTGAACAAGGCGGATCGCTGCCCAACGCCGATCGACAACAGGTCCTCGACAAATACCTCGTGACGACCGAGCGCAGTGGCGACGCGGACAAGGGACTGGCGGTCTTCAAAGAACATTGCTCCAAGTGTCATGTCCACGGTGACATCGGCGTCGCGATCGGTCCCAATCTGACCGGGATGGCGGTTCACCCCAAGAAGGAATTGCTCACGCACATCCTCGACCCCAGCCGAAACGTCGAAGGCAACTTCAGGGCGTACAGCCTGCTGAGCGTCGATGGGATCGTGCTGACGGGGATGCTGGCGTCCGAATCGCGGACGGCCGTCGAGTTGATCGACACCGAAGGTAAGAAGAAGAGCGTGCTGCGCGAAGACATCGAACAATTGCGGATGTCGACCAAATCGATCATGCCCGAAGGATTCGAGAAATCAATCTCCATCGAATCGATGACCGACTTGTTGGAATTCCTTACCCAGCGGGGCCAGTTCGTTCCGCTGCCCCTGGATAAATTCGCCACCGCGGTCAGCACCAAGGGGCTGTTCAGCATGTCCGACAACGGCCCGGATCGAATGGTTTTCTCGGATTGGAAACCCAAAACGTTCAAAGACGTTCCTTTCCTGCTGACCGATCCGCTGGGTCAGACCAAGCCGAACATCATCTTGCTGCACGGCCCCAACGGCCCCTTGCCGCCCAAGATGCCCAAGTCGGTTTCGCTCCCGTGCAACAGCCCCGCCAAAGCGATCCACTTGCTGAGCGGAGTCGGCGGTTGGAGTTTCCCCTACGATCGCCGCAAGACCGTGTCGATGATCGTGCGACTGCATTACGCGGGCGGTGAAACCGAAGACCATGAACTGGTCAACGGTGTCCACTTTGCCGATTACATTCGACGCGTCGATGTCCCGGAGAGCGAATTCGCGTTTGCCCTCGGCGGACAGCAGATCCGCTATCTGGCCGTGATGCCGAAGCGGCACGACGTGATCGACACGATCGAACTGGTCAAAGGCCCCGACAACACCGCACCGATCGTGATGGCCGTGACGGTCGAGTCGCTGGACGCAAAACATTGACGGCGCCTGCGAAGGATGGTGCGGAAATGCAACCGTTGGTGTTTTGCCTTGAGGCGATTCCCGGTCGCTGCGACGCAGCGATCGGATTCTCCCACGATGCTCGCGATTTCGTTTATCCTGGTTGATCCTATGACGTGCACCCCGAATCGAAGGTGCGCCATCCAACCTCCCGCCTTCCAAGAACGAACCATGCTCCGTGTCACCGCGATCCGCTTTGCGCTGATTTGCTTTGCCTTGTTCCTGCCGCGTTGTCTCTCTGCGGCGGACGCCAAACCGAACTTTGTGATCATCTTCGCCGACGACCAGGGCTACGGCGACCTGGGCTGTTTCGGATCGACCAAAATTAAAACGCCGAACATCGATCGGATGGCCGCCGAAGGCCGACGGTTCACCAATTTCATGGTCGCCTCCCCGGTCTGCACCCCGTCTCGGGCCGCCCTGCTGACCGGATGCTATCCCAAACGCGTGGGGATGCACCAGCACGTCCTGTTCCCCGCGTCGACCAAGGGGCTCAATCCGACCGAGCACACCATCGCTGATCATCTGAAAGCCCAAGGCTATGCGACAGCCTGCTTTGGCAAATGGCACTTGGGGCATCATCCCGAAACGCTGCCACAACAAAACGGGTTCGACACGTACTTGGGGATCCCCTACTCCAACGACATGAACCATCCCGACAACAAGGGCAAGCCCAGGGTGCCGTCGGACGAGTTGTGGAAGAACCAGGAAAGCGCGATCACGCTGTGGAACACGCCGCTGATGGAAAACGAAAAGATCGTCGAGTTGCCGGTCGATCAACGCACCGTCACCCGACGTTACACCGACCGAGCGGTCGAGTTCATCAAAGCGAATCAAGACAGTCCGTTCTTCGTGTACCTGCCGCATTCGATGCCGCACATCCCGTTGTACGTCCCCGAAGACGCGTATGACCCCGATCCGCAAAACGCGTACACCTGCGTGATCGAGCACATCGACGCCGAAGTCGGACGGGTGATGGACACGATTCGCGAACTCGACTTGGCCGACAACACGTACGTGATCTACACGTCCGACAACGGTCCCTGGTTGCAATTCAAGAACCACGGCGGTTCGGCCGGTCCGTTGCGGGCCGGCAAAGGCACGACGTTCGAAGGCGGCCAACGGGTGCCCTGCGTGATGTGGGGTCCCGGTCGCATCCCCGCCGGAACCGAGTGCGACGAGCTTGTCGGCACCATCGACTTGCTGCCCACGATCGCCGCGATCACCGAATCGCCACTTGCCAAAGACCGCAAGATCGATGGCATGGACGTCTCGGGGCTGCTGACCGGAACCTGGGATCAAACGCCGCGTGAGGAGTACCTGTACTACACGTCACACGGCGCGATCGAAGGCCTGCGGAAAGGCAAATGGAAACTGTTGGTCAAAAAGAATCGTCCACCCCGCAATCGGCCGAACGCCAAAGTTCCGCCGCCGGAGATTCTGTTGTTCGATTTGTCGCAAGACATCGGCGAACAGACCAACCTGGCTTCGGAAAAACCAGAACTCGTCGCTTCGATGCGTTCCCGGATGGAAGAGTTGGACGCCGAGATCACCGCCAACGCGAGAGAACCCTGGCACAAGCAGCAAAAGTAGGTCACGCTGTGCGTGACGGAACGTAGGTCACGCTGTGCGTGACAGAACGTAGGTCACGCTGTGCGTGACAGAACGTAGGTCACGCTGTGCGTGACGGATGGCATGCACAGCATGCCCTACGGTTCACGGACTCTCGTACTTCCGACGATACTTCTCGGCCAGCGTCTTGTGCTTGCTGCCCAGGTCCACTTCCGCACCGGCGACGTAGGCGGCGGTGACATTGGATTCGGTCTGCAAGACATCGCCGTCGACGACGATCAACGTGGCGTCTTTGCCGACGGTAATCGAACCGACGCGATCGCCCACACCCATGATCTCCGCCGGTGACAACGTGATCGCCCGGAGAGCTTGATCGGCCGGCAAACCGTACGCCACCGCGACGGCGGCATGGTACGGCAAGTTCCTGGCCGCCGCTCCGCCACCGGGACTGCCCGCCCCCGCACCACCGATCGCGAAACGGATCCCCGCGTCCATCAACCGGCGTGGCAGCGTGTAGGGGTGGTCATAGGGATCATGGCGTCGCAGCGGCAATCGATACGTCGCGTGGACGATGACCGGCACATCGTATTTCTTCAACATCGCCGCACACAGCGGTGCGTCATAGCCGCCATAGATGATCGGCCGGATCCCGCGTGCAACGCAAAACGAAACGGCCGCCTCGATTTCACGTCGCGAATCGGCGTCGATGATCATCGGCGTCGTGCCTTCCAGCACCGGCACCAACGCTTCGAGTCGCAGATCCGTCGGTGTCGCATCGGGGCGTGCCTGTCGGGCGATGGCATAGCGAGCCGCAGTCTCCAAACGATCCGAAAGTCGTTTCAATCGTTCATCGCGTTCTTTGGCACGATCCGCTTCGTTGCTTTTGCGCGAATCATAACCGCGCCAATCGACCACCAACCCGGTATCGCCCTTGAGCAGCATGTCTTTGTAGGTCCAGCCGTCCAATTGAATCACGCCCGACTGACCACGGATGTCTCCGCGTTTGGGTGCGATCGACGCCAGCAGCACGCCTCCGGCCCGGGCGACCGGGATCCATTCGCTGTCGGCATTGACCGCGACCCAGGGTCGGAGGTTTCCGTTTTCGTTTCCGACCTCATCGGTATCGATCGTGGAACGCACCGCGTTGACTTCGGCCAGACCGATGTTGGACAGAGATTCCATCAGCCCGGGATAGACGTGTTTGCCGGCGACGTCGACTCTCTGGCATCCCTTCGGCAACGCCACCTTTTTCCCCACCGCGGTGACCTTGCCTTGGTCAAAGACGACAGTGCCGTTTTCGATTTGGCGGCCATCGACGGGATGAATCGTCCCGCCGACGAGTGCGATCGGTTTGGATTGCGGCGTGCCGGGGATCTGGTCGTGCGCGGCGGCGGTGCAGGCGAGGCCAATCATCATCGCAGCGACCGTCGCGACAGCCAGCGTGGCGAGGGACTCTTTCGTCAAACTGTTTCGCATCTTCATCGTTGCACTCCACCGTGGTTGTGTCCGGCGTGTTGGTCTTGTTCGTCGTGGTGGTCGTGCCCATGACAATACTCGTCATATCTCAACCAGCGATCTTCTTCTGCGACCTCCCCTTCTTCGCGACTCGATGCGCCGAAGTCTTTGTCGAGTATTTTTCCGATCAGCAACGAGCGCCACCGCGCATCACGCTGACGGCGCTGACGATCCTGATCGATTGAAAACATCATCCGGCCGTCGACCCAAGTCTGTTCACAGCGGGAAAGTGTCGACAGCGGAGGTCCGCTCCAGACGACCAGGTCGGCGTCTTTGCCGATTTCGATGGAACCCACTCGGTTGTCGATCCGCAACTGTTTGGCCGGATTGAGCGTCACAAACTTCAGCGCCTCTTGCGGTGGCACACCACCGTATTTGACCGCTTTGGCGGCTTCGGTGTTCAAATGCCGCGCCAGTTCGCGATCGTCGCTGTTGAAGGAAACGACGATGCCGACGTCATGCATGATCGCGCCGTTGTAAGGGATCGCGTCGTAGACTTCGAATTTGTACGCCCACCAGTCAGAGAACGCCGACGCCATCGCACCGTGCTGCTTCATACGGTCGGCGACCTTGTAACCTTCCAAAATGTGTTGCAGCGTTCCGATCGTGACATCGAACGTGTCCAGCAAATCCAACAGCGCCACGATCTCGTCCTGCCGATAACTGTGGCAATGGATCCAACGTTCGCCGCGGAGGATTTCCGCTACCGCTTCGAGTTCGTAGTCCACCCGCGGTGGCAACCCGTCTCGCAGCCCGCTGCGCCAACGCCGATGTTGTTCGTCGTATTCTTTGGCGGCCAGAAACCGATCGCGAAACAACTGCTCGACACCCATCCGGCTGGAAGGGTAGCGTGTCGGTGACTCGGAACGATTGCTGCGTTTGACGTTTTCTCCGAGCGCGAACTTGATGCCCGCCGGGGCCTCGGCGAACTTCATCGCCTGCATGCCATCGCCCCAGCGCAACTTGATCACTTGGTTTTGCCCGCCGATCGGATTGGCCGATCCGTGCAAGATGTTGGACGTCGTCAATCCTCCGGCGAGTTGACGATAGATGTTGATGTCGCTGTTGTCGATAAAGTCGCCGACGCGAACTTCTGCCGTCACCGCTTGCCCCGATTCGTTGACACCGCCGTCGGTGGCCATGTGCGAGTGGCAATCGATCAACCCCGGCGACAGGTGCTTGCCACGGGCGTCCACAATCACGCACCCTTGGGGCGGTTCCAGCGAAACACCGACTGCAGTGATCTTGCCCTCGACGACCAACACGTCCGTGTTTTCAAGCACGCCGAGGTCACCACAGGTCCAAACGGTCGCGCCGCGAAACAGAACCGCGGCTGCAACAGGTACGAACTCGGTCACGCCGAGCCCACCGAGCGGATGCGTGATGGCGATTTCATCCAGGATCGAATCGTCCGTTTGATCCGCATCGGATTTGGCCTGGTCGGAATCATCGCTCGCAGCGTTCTCCTGATCATCCTCCTGATTGTCTTCGTCCGACTTCGCGGCATCCGTCTCAGGCGATTCGGCACGTTGCCAGTCCAGTGTTTGCGACGTTCCGTCGGGCAGCGTCAGGGTCGAAAACACGGTCAACGCATCCGCATCAGCGACACTGACGATGGTGATCCGTGTCGGTCCGTCGGGCAATCGATCGTCGGTACCGCCCAGGTCAACCCAAGCGGTCAAGCGATCGACCGCACGGGTGACCTTGTTCAGCTTCGCCGAGGCCTCATCTTCTTTCTTTTCGTCTTCCTTCTCGCTTTTCTTTGCGTCGTTCTTCTTTGCGTCAGAGTCTTTCTTTTTCTTCGATGCGTTGCCGGCCGATTTCTTGGGGAGTGGATTCTCGCTGACCACGTTGCCGGACCACTTTTTCTTTTCCCGTTTCAATTCC
This sequence comes from Stieleria sp., assembly GCF_041595215.1. NCBI lineage: Bacteria > Pseudomonadati > Planctomycetota > Planctomycetia > Pirellulales > Pirellulaceae > Stieleria > Stieleria sp. Next base: position 15,805 of record NZ_JBFHKV010000014.1, read on the forward strand.
AGACGTACTGGGATCCGTTTTCCATCGATCCTGATGTTTGTTTTCCAGTGGCCGACCAGCGCATCGGGATCCGGGTCGGACGAAGCGTCGTGTTCGAATCGTTTTCCCGCCACCCAAGTCTCCAAGACCTTGCCGTCTTTGTCGAACAGGTCTCCCTCGGTCACGACCAGGTTGGCGAGCGATCCGACGCGTACTTGACCGACCAGATCCTCGACGCCGAACAACCGCGCGGGTGTGGTCGTGACTGCGGCCAAGGCGGCATCGGGCGACAAGCCGCGATCGACCGCCACACGGATGTTCTTAAGAAACGTCTTGGGGTCGTCCAACCCGTCGGAGGTCAAACAAAACGTCGCACCGGCCGCGGCGAGCAAGGCGGGATTTTCAGGGGCAAAATGCCAGTGCATCAATTCCAACGAAGTCACGTCGTCGGCGGCCGCTTCGGAGCTGACATCCGGTGCGTCGGGAAAGTCGACGGGAACCAACAGCGGTCGGCCGGCGTCGGCGATCGCATTCAAGTCGCGATACTCCCGCCCCGATCCGCGGATCACCAGATCGAGCGAAAACTCAGCGGCGAGTTGATCGGCTCGCAGTGCCATCCGTTCGTTCGGGGCATCGATGATGAACAGGCCGCCGGTTCGGTCGTCGGCCAGACGGGCCAGGTCGTCATTTCGGGTCGGTCGCGGCAATTCGGGTTTGGCGTTGTACGCTTGCCAGGCACGCGTGTACCACTCCGCGTCGGCCAGCGTTTGACGCAGTAGCGCGATCGCGCCCATCGGCGAATTCGGATAGCTGTCGCGGCGTTTGTCGCGTGGCACGGTCAGTTGCAGGTGCTGCGCGACGTCACTATCAACCAGACTGACGCGACTGGTTCCATCGAGCAACACCAAACAACTCGCCCCCTTCACGATCGCGCCCTGGGGCGCAATCAACCGCATCGTCACACCCTGCGTTCTCGATGCCGCGACATTCGAAACCGACTCGATCGCCGCTGCGGCGGCGCGTCGCGGCAGGACGTTCCCGTTCCAGTGGCCGGTGCCTCCGGTCGGCGGTTCCGGCGTGTCCACTTCGCCATAACCATCAATCAGTCCGGCGTAGATCGTTTTGCCGGTGCAGTCGATGACGAGTGCACCGGCTGGAGGCTTGATGTCGGTGCCCACGGCGACGATCGACGTGCCCTGGATCGAGACCGACGCCGATTCCAATACTTGACCGGGCTGAACGACAACGCGGGCGTCCTTCAAAAACACACGATCCGGGGGATTCTCACGGAGCCCCACGACGGGTCGGGCGTCTCCGGGATCTTGCGCGACCGCAGCTGAAATGGCGAACAGGGTCAGTAAACAGCCGAGTAGGCATTTGCGTTGGCGCAGCATCGTGATCACACAGTCGGCGGGTCGAGTGGGTAGGCTGCGGCCTATTGTAGCTCGACTCTCGCGGCAGTCGTGTCTTCACAAATCGATTTCCCTTGCGTCAGATCAACGCAGATGCTCTGAAATCCGCTGATCGAGTTTTGCCTGGGCGTCGGTAAACGACGCCAGCCCCGCCAATGTCATCAGACTGTCAATCGCGAGGTCGCCGCGGACGATCCCATCTTGCCAGCGTTGGTGGTTGGGGATCTTTCCGTCTTCGGCAATCGTGCTCAGTTGCTCGTCCGCCATCACCGGGAACAGGTCCTCAAGATCGTAATCGGCGGCCATCTCTCGCAACTGGTCACCATCGGTTGGGGGTGAGAGAATCGCCTTTTGCACGAAGGACCGCTCGATCTTTCGCACCGCCCACAACTTTTCCAAGTGCACCGTTTCGGGATCAATCTTGTCAAAGAGATGAACGTCGTAGGTGTCGTGAAGTTGAGATTGCCAGGGATCCTGCAGTGTCTCTTCCGCCTGGCGCGCGACTTTCAGAGGCATCGTGATCACATCGACACCGGCCAGACGCGGCAACTGCGAAGCCTCGCGGAGGCTGGCGGCGATCTGTCGCGTGTCGGTCCTTGGCAATCCGCGGGTGAACGTCGCGACTTCGCCTTGGCTGGCCAACGTCGTTTTCTCTCCGACCAGATTTCCGTCGCCCAACTGATTCTCAGCGACGTATGAATTCAATCGCCCCAGAAACACATTCACGAACGAGGGCCGCGAGAGTGCCGTGGCGACGTAGTTCTGCCGGGCGCTGAACCCGAGCGTACAATTGACGCGAATGTCTTCATCACGGAGTTGCTTGATCGCGATCAGGCCGGCAGGAGTCAGCGGCACCTTGACAATGAAAAACTCGGGACAGATCTGATGACAGCGTCTCGCGTAAGCCAAAGTCGCTTCGGTGTCATTGGCGACATCGGTGTGAAGTTCGACACTCACGTCGCAACGAAACCGCTCGACCAACCGCAACGCATGCCTGACATTCAGGATGAATGCGATCTCACGCAGCAACGCTTGTCCACGCAGGTTGCCAACCAAGTCTTGAGCCGACGGGATCAGGTCGTCATAGATTCCGTTTTGAATCTCGCGGTTCAACAACGTGTTGTTGGTCGTCAGCCCACTGAACTGTTCGTTCCAGAGCGAATCGATCGACTCGATATCACCGCTATCGATCCACAGCGACGTTTCGGCACCGTTGATTCGCTGCCAGAACGAACTCGGCTGGACCTCGCGTGGGGGCGAATCCAGGTCGATGCCATCGTGGACAAAGGCAGCAATGCGTTCGACCTGCGGCGAATCGGGGGAGATGATTTCAATTGATTTGGCGGTGTCTAGGTTTGACATGTTCGCTTACTCCTATCGTTGAATTGTTTCAGATTGAGAGTTTTTGATCTGTAAGGTTGCGGGCTAAGCGTTTCGTCACGGTTTGGCCGCGTGCTGGATCCATCCGGCTTTGACGAATCGGACCAGCCACCACACAAACAGGCTCGCAACAACGGCAGTGCTCACCCAACTCAGTGGCGCCACCAATTGCGAGTAGTGATCAGCCAACCACCAACCCAAGGAGGCGAGTAGTGCCGTCCAAAGTACTGTTCCAAACGCGGTGTACAGACAGAACTTCCCGATCGGCATGGCGGCGAATCCCGCGGGCACGCTGATCAGCGTCCGCAACCCTGGAATCATTCGGCAACTGAACACGGCCCAATGCCCCCATCGCTCGAACCACTTGTCCATCCGCTCGATATCGGAACGAGAAAGGGTCAACCACCAACCGTGTCGTTGCACCCACGCGGTCAATCGTTCTTGTCCCAACCATTTCGCAAAGAGATACCACAGCAGGGCGCCGATGAACGAACCAACGCTACCCGCCGTGACCACACCCACGAAGGACAGGTCACCTTGACTGACGGCGTAGCCAGCCCATGGCATGACGACTTCCGACGGGATGGGTGGAAAAATGTTCTCGGCCAGCATCATCAGACCGACACCGACAAGCCCGAACTGATCAAGAATGTCGTGAATCCAGTCGCTCATACCCGTTTTTCCTCGAAAGAGACCAAAACCGTAGGCGTTGCAAATGAAATGCCGATCCGGAGTCGCGGTCTGGCGCGAGAGCGGCATTGGAAAGCCCTAGACCGCGACGTGAAGCGTCATTTCGTCGGGTTGAAGCCCGTAAGGCTCGCGCCAAACGGCTGATCGTCGTTTGAGATCAGCCGGTTCGCGCCAGCGTCCGGGCGACCCTATTGATGTTCACTTAGCGGCATCGCCCGAAAGCGTGGACACTGGAATCGCGTCACACAGATCGCCACAAAGCCCGGGGGCATGGTCGATTTCGGAGCACCCGTTGGCCGGTGACGCACCCCATTGACCGGCTCGACACCTGATCGACAAACGGATCTTCCACTCTCGACGCTCGATTTGGTATGGGCTCGGTTGCAGTCGCTTCGCCACCAACCGCCTCGCCATGGAAGAAATGATGTCCCCCACCCGGATTGCTAGCTTTGCGTGTGTTGTCGTCCTCGGAGTTTGCACGGCGGCGGGTGCGGATCCGCCGGTCACGGGCTCGGGACCGTTCGCCGACGGCAAGGTGATTCACGCGGTCGGCAGCGGGACGGTTGCTTCGCGGGCGTTGCAGAAAACGTCGTTCACCGTCCCCAAGGGTCAAATCAAGTTTGAGGTTCAAATCCTGTCGGTGGATTCGGAAACGCGCGACAAGATTTACGCCGAACTGGGTGACGAAAAAGTCCAGACGCAGATCACGCAGGTGACCGATCCGTCCGCCGAAATGATCGCCGATGAGGAACTGGACCTTGGCAGCCGACACACCGTGACGACCAGCAGCATTGTCTCCACCGCCGTGATCAGTGCCGATCAAGTCGAGCGACTGTATGTGCTGGCGCAAGAGAGCGACAACAGCAAGGTGCTCGCGCGTCCGAACATCATCGCCGGCGACGGACAAGCCGCCTCGCTGCAACAGCAAGTGCAACGGCCGTTTCTGTCGGATCTGCAGGAGGTCGAGCACGAAGGACAGGTCGCGGTGCAAACCGGCATCCACGTACTCAGCGAAGGCACTGACGTGACGGTCCTGGGCGAGGTCGACGGCGAAGCGTTGAAGGTGCGGACCAAGATCCAACATTCACGAGTGGCCGATGTCAGGCAGCACCACATCTACGGTGTCGGCGAAGGGCAAAAGACGATCCAGGTGCCCAGCCATGAAGTGCGACAGGCGACCGCGACGGCAAGGTTGTTGCCCAAGCAAACGCTGTTGCTCGATCCTTATTTTCAGTCCACCGATCGACCCGAGGCCGTCACGGGTACACCGATCCTATCGAACCTCCCCTACCTGCAAAAGACGTTCAAGCAAGCCGAACCGAAAGCCGTTACGATGAACACGATCGTGTTGCTCAAAGCGAAACAGTTGTAGCAGAGACAAAGGGGTCGCAGAGACAAAGGGGACACAGAGACAAAGGGGTCACAGAGACAAAGGGGTCAGGCCTCTTTGTTGAGCGAATTGCATCAAAGAGGCCTGACCCCTTTTTCGAAAATCACGTCATGTCGCGCGTCGGGAAACTCTTGATCTTGTTGGTGAGTTTGCTCGTTGCGTTTCCTTTTGCGTATCCGCTGTGCCGTTCGTACTTCCGCGGTGATGTCGCGACGATGCAACCGCGTGCCGGTGCGACCAATCGCGTGTCTCCGGTTGGACCGGCCACGGGGAATCCTCCCGTTGCCGACTCGCCGTCGACCGTGACCGTGCCAGATCTACCGAGCCCCGATTTGGTTGCTCCATCGACCGAAGTCTCTCAATCGGGTGGGCAACAAACCTGGCGACTGATGTTGCAAACGCCGGGGGCAGAGCTGAAACCGTTTCGATTGCTTGTGGCTGCCGGTGGTCGATCGTCTGTCCATCCGAACAAGCCGATTCTCGCCAGCCCACGCGGACGTAACGTTCAGTATTGGGACTTGGAAACCGCATCGCTGATCGAAACACGGCGTATCGATCCATCGGCCGACCACACGTTGTTCACCAGCGCAACCTATTCTCCCGATGGTCGGCTGCTCGCATTCGGTTCTCCCTACGGCCCGATGAAGTTGCTGCGACTGGCTGACGACGCTCTGGTGCCGATCCCCACCGATCGCAGCATCAACGCGGATCGGATCGCATTCCATCCCGACGGCCAGCGATTCGTGGCGGTCGGTGAACGCACCCCGGAGGGACGCAACATCCCCAACGCTCACTGGGTCGATCTGCGCAGCGAACAGTCGCATCCATTGGTGTCCGATGAAGTCAAAGTGGTCGATGCAAACGTCAGTGACGACGGAGCATTCATAGCCATCGCGGAAACGCAAGCGATTTCGATTTACGAAACCTCGTCACTGCAACAGCGAGTGCGATTTCCGCTTGCCGAGGAACCGACGCTCGTCACCCCCAGCCCAGACGGAGATTGGATCATCGGATTGACCGACGGAACCGTGCGAACCTGGTCCGCCCAAACCGGTGAGTTTGTGGAAAACGGGAATCTTCAATCCGGCCCCCGACGCGTGATCGCCATGGACCGATTCGACGACAGCAATCGATTCTGTGTCTTGACGGGCGAGGAAGAGATACTGATCTGGGACCGTGGCACGGGGTCGACTCGTGTCATCGGGCACCACGAGACCGCGCACTGCATCAGCGCCCTTGGCGGGCAGCAGGGCGTCATCACGGTCGGATACAACAACGGAACACGCATTTGGCACCTTCCTAGCGAGGACGCCATCGGTTCGGGGTCTGGTCGCGAGTCTTCTGCCGATTCGGTTTTGGCTTGGTCACTGGTCACCGCGTCGTCAGACGGTTCAAAAATCGCAGCCGTCGGCAAGTACGTTCACGTCTGGAATGTCGGCGACGGGAAATGCATCACAGCATTCGAGCCTAAAACGCGTTGGATTCATGACGTTCACTTGTCGCCCGATGGATCGTTGATCGCGCTGGTCGGTCAGGGATTGACGACGGAGGTCTGGTCGGTGAACGACGGCCGTCCGCTTGCCGACTATGCCGATCCCGCAGGGGAATCTCGATGGCCGACCAATATTGATCGTCGATCCCGATGTGTCCGTTTTTCTGAGGATGGCCAACAACTTTTGGTGGCCGAACAGGATGCACTTCGA
>NZ_JBFHKV010000015.1:0-21858 GCF_041595215.1 Stieleria sp.
AACCGCACTGCCGCAACCCGCGCTGCCGCAACCCGCACTGCCGCAACCCGCACTGCCGCAACCCGCACTGCCGCAACCCGCACTGCCGCAACCCGCACTGCCGCAACCCGCACTGCCGCAAGCCGCACTGCCGCAAGCCGCGCTCGCTGTCCCTCCCGATCGGCTGTCCGAAGGCATCCCCCCGCTGCCCGACGTGCCCCCGACGCCCGAGACGGCCGAGACGGCCTACACGCTGGTCGGCAAAACGCTTCAGGAAATTGAGCGTGACGCAATCATCCAAACGCTCCGGTCCGTCGGTGGGAACAAAGCCAAGACGGCTCGCACCTTGGGCATCAGCGAAAAAAGCATCTACAACAAAATGCGGCGTTTGCAGATCCCCTTCTGACCGGCCTTCGCTCCCATCAACGACCGACGAGAAACACACATGCCCCTGATTGATTCCATCGCGCTCGACACCATGATTGCGGGCGATGAAGAACTGCTGGCCGACTTGGCGACGATGTTCGTTCAGTTTCTGCCCGATCTCGAAGCCCGGCTTCGACTGGCGATCGAAACTCAAGCTGCGTCGGAGGTTGAAACCATCTTTCATCAGTTGCGCAGCCGCGTCAGCTACTTCGGCGCGACGTCGCTTCAACAGATGGCCAAGCAGGTCGAGACGCAGGCCCAGTCCGGCAATTTGACTGACATTGAACCCTCGTGCGACCAAATGCTTCGCGGCATCGACGAACTGCTTGTCGAACTTCGCGTTCTGACTCGACTTCCACTGGAAAAGAGCACCGAATGATGATGAAAGCCGGTCTGCAATTCGTCTATCGCGTGCTTCGCCCACAACTCTGGTCCTTGACGTTGTGTGCGGCCACCGCATTGATCTGTCTGATCACGGTCTATCTGATCGTGTGGCCGGCCTATCAGAATCCGATCGCCCGAATGTACACGTCGAAACTCGGCTATGCGTCCATCATCCGAAAATCCGGCGGCGCGTTTCCGGTCAAATCCGCCGCGGTGGAGAGACGAGAGATCGTTGGCAAGTTCATCGGCGAAGGACTGGTGCAGAGCGAGCCGATCCAGGTTCCGATGATCGCGATGGCTCGCATCTTGAAGGTCAACGTCGTCGAAGGGCAGCGGGTTCGCAAGGGTGACGTCATTGTCGAACTGGATCGATCGCGAATTGAAATGAAGATCCAATCCGCCCGAGCGGCCCTGCGAACGGCCCGCAGCGAACTCGATCGGGTTCGGCTGGGTACGGTGAATGTCTTGCAAGAAGAGCGTTCTGACATTTTGTCGCTTCGTTCACGTGCCGCCGAACAGAAGGCCTTGGTGGCTCAAGAAGTGATGAAGATGCACCAGTCGCTCGCGGAACGAAACGCGATGAGCACCGCCGACTTCGCCTCGTCCAGACTTGCGGCCATCCGCGCGGAACTGGAGCGACAGGAGCTGGAAATCGCTGCCCAAACCGCCTCCGCCGGACGGCAATACAGTATCAAAATTGGCGAATCCGCCATCCGCGAAGCCGAACTGACGCTGGAACACCGTCTGAAAGAACTTGACGATTATGTCTCGCGCGCCCCCAGCGACGGCATCGTCGAACGCGTGCTGGTCCACAGTGGCGAATACAACCAGGACCCGGGTCGGCCGGCGGTCTTGCTGGCCAGCGGTTTATGGTTCGAATGCTATTTGGACCAAACCGCCCTTGGACGCGTGCAAGTCGGTGATGCGGTCGAAGTCAGGTTGAGCGCCTATCAGGACCGTCTCTTCCCAGGCAGCATCGAACGCATTCGCCCGCTCGTCAATTTTGCACTCGGCGGCCCCGAAACGAATCGCCCCATTCGACCACTTGGCACCGGCGCGCCTGAATGGCCGGCCACGTTCTCCGTCCGAGTCGCCTTGGAACCCTCGGACGATCTCGTGGTTCCCGGTCTGACCGGCTACGCCACCGTGATTCAAAAACGCAACACCCTGTCGGTGCCCCGTGGAACCGTGACCGCGGTGTCCGGAAACCGTGGCATCGCGTTCGTCGTCGGCGATGACGGCCAAACGTTCCAACCACGCAACGTCGTCATGGGGATTCGCGATCATGGCTTTGTCGAAATCCGTGACGGACTCCGACCAGGAGAAACGGTGATCACGGACGGATATCAGGTTCTGCAACCGGGCGATCAAATTGCGATCCAAGGATCGGATCCTGGTGTTCGCCGATCCAACGGGCATCCGAACGATGCCACTGCGGATCGAATCCGACTGGTCGGGATGAATGCCGATGCGGAACCGAACGCAGAACCGTCGAACAAGCCAGCCGAGGTGGGCAACGATGCAACGCCGCCCCGCCCCTGAACAGGGCGCGAACGAACGCTGCGTCGGCGAACCCGAACGCCCAACGCGTGCGAATCAGGCTTCGACTCGGCCTTCAATCGGCCGACCTGCACGAGGCTCGGCGCGGTTCCGGCAGGCGTTCCGGCGCGTCTTGCGGCCGTTGCTGTCGCTGAATCGATTGTTGTTCGTCGCCCTTGCCTGGGCGGGGTTCGCGGCGTTGGCGCTGAGCGTCAAACTCGATTGGTTTGCCGTCCCGATCGCGCCGCCCCAAGGCGCACTCACAGCGGCCGACATCATCGATCGAACTCCGACCTGCACCGTCTGGTTCCAGGCAATCATGGCCGTCGGCATGGTCTGTGTGGCCGCGACTTGGATCTGGAAACGTCAGTGGACGGTCCTCAGCACCCTGCTGACCAGTTTGTTGTGTCTGACGCCCCTGATGTATCCCTACTTTGTGATGATTCGCAGCCCGGTGATTGCCGCCGACGCGGCTTGGTTGCAATCTCAACACAACAATTTGACCTGGCTGGGCGGGGACATCTACGCCAACGCTGAATTCGCCGGACGTGGATGGAAATCAAAATCGTACGTGATCGACACGTCGCGTCAGTTGGCGGCCGTCAATCTGCCCTCCTGGTCACCCTGGGAAATCGGGTTGCACCGCTGTGAAGACCTGATGTTGTGGCTCGGCTACTCCAACACGTTTTGCCAATTCACACGACGTGGTTGGGCGATGGCCATCATCGGTTCCGCGTTGCTGTTTCTGGCATCACTGCAAAGCAACGGTCAATTGGTTTTCTTCCGCGCCGGGGCCGCCTTGATTCTCTTTTCCGTTACCGCCATGGCGACGGGGATCATCGGTTGGGCACTGCCGTTCATGGCCAGCCGCGAGATCGAGTTGGCATCCAACCTTTGCAGCCGACGCGAATTCGAGCCATCCAAACAGCACCTTCAGCGGGCCATCGACTACTTGCCGATCCTCAGCCAAGACACCTACTACGTGGCCCAACGCGGTGTGCTGGAGCAACGCATGGGAATCGACAGCGAATACGCGATGCTGCAACGCTCCCAAACGCTGGAAACCGCCGCCAAGTATGACCAGGCGTTTGCGATCTTGCGGCCGTTGAGCGTATCGGCCGACCCGGCGATCAAACGTGAGGCACTTCGGGGTGTGCTGAGATTCGCGATCCAAGACTTTAATTGCGCCCGATTCGAACAGTCTCGGGAACGCTTTTTGTTTGTGTTGCGCCAGCAGCCTTGCGACGTCAAACTGATTTATCTGATCCAGCTGCAGGGGATTCGTGAATCAAGCCCGCAAACGGTCGATGAGATGCGCGGCTGGATGTACACCGTTTGCGAAAAACTCAATTTCGGCACCGTGAAGATCCTTCGTGCCGTCGTTCAGCAGAATGGGGTGGTCGCCGCGGGCATGCAACAGGATGCAGACGCGATCTGGGCTGCCCAGGGCAAGGCGAAACGACCATGAACGCATTTCGCCAACACACCGAAACTCCGCGCGCCGGTCTGGCGCTGGCAAAGTTGATTGCGATCGCGGTCGCATTCGTGCTGATCGTCGGTTACGCACTAGCACGGTTCCACGAAACCACTCGGCATCCGCTCCGCGTGACCCAATATCCGGAGCAATGGATTCGTGCCGCCGGGCCAGCCTCCCATGCGGGTTACTTCCGCAAACGTTTTGATCTGCCCGGCCACGTCAAACACGCCTGGATCAAGCTGGTCGCAACCGATGCGTTCGAAGTGAGCGTGAATCGAAATCCCCACGGCCGTCTTTTCCTCTGGCGACCGACGCGACCGTTTCAAACGGGCACCAGTGAAAAAGGCCAGGTGCTCTCGACGCACGCACCGGCGATGGCGCTGAACTTTCCGCGCGAGTATCAGTGGGACGGACACGAAACCTGGCGTCTACCCAGTTACTTCGAATTGACGTCGTCGCTGCGGCCGGGCAAAAACGTGATCGCGATTGAGATCGAGTCACGGCGTGCGCCCGCTCGCGTCGCCTTTATCGGCGAAATCCAACTCTCCAGCGGCCAGATCATTCCGATCCACAGCGACCCCACTTGGCTGGCCGAGCCGTCGATTCCCGGCCCCCAGTTGTTAGATTGGACGGAAGTCTATTACTGGGACCAGCCATGGCGAAACGCGGTCGCTGCGGCGGCACCACGGACCGAAGGCTATCGGTCTCATCCCGAAGAAATCTACACCCGTCCTTTCGAGGCCCGCTGGATGCGCCACCGGTCGGCATCGAGCAAAGCCGGCGTCACGTTTCAAACGGAATGGAAAATCGATGGTCCAGTCGACGAGGCGTACCTTCGGCTGCTGACCAATCGCGGCTATGAATTGCACATCAACGGCACTCGCGTTCGTGTCGCTTCGGTCAAACCGCCAGACCTGGACAACGGCCAATGGGTCTTTGGTCGCGGCTCGGCGCACGATCCGACGACCAGACCGGAACTGCTGGATCCCGATGAAGTCGGATCTTCGTTCATCGGGACTCGGTTTGAATCACCGCGCACTGCCGACAAGGGTTTGAGTGAATTTCGCAACCCCTTCTCGCCGCAGTTGACGCCGTTTCGTTACACGCGAACCTACAACCGTGCCCAGGCCCCCGGAGTCTTTGAACCAAGGCGAACGTTGGCCGAATCGAGACGCACCCCCGAAACGCCGGACCTGTTTCCCGAGACTCCCCGGCCCAACGCGCTCAAGCATGACTTGGCCGTGGGAGGCTATCTGAGCTACAGCGTTGCCAACCTGTTGCATCAAGGTACCAACCGAATCGAGGTCCGTTGCTTGGAACACGGTCAAGCCAATTGGCCTGTCCAGATTGCGGTCGATGGCGGTGTCCGGACGACCGACGGCAACTGCAGCCACCTTCCGGACGAAACACAATGGCGGGCAATGGCGACTGAGGTTGTCAGCGAAACACAAGACGCTTCCCAGCACCAACCCGCGCCCGTCCAGAGACTCGGCAGCACCGCCGTGGCGGGGCAACCGTTTCCTGCCATGCAGTATCGCGGCATCGCCCTGCACCCGGAATCCTTCGATCGCGTATTGCCCAAAACCCTGCTGCGTCTGGCTTGCTGCGTGGGACTGGGCATCGCGTTGATCCTCTCGGTCGCATCGGCCATCGAGCTGAGCCGAAGGGCACCAGCGGATCAAGCCACGATCGAGGCCCGCGACGAAACGCCTCTGTGGCTTTCGTGCAGCCAGATGATGTACGCCATGTTACTGACGTTCGTCGTGACGATCGGCGCGGGGTTGCTGCTGGAGTGTTCCTGGACGGAGCGTCACGAGGTGCTGTGGTGCATCGACGGGACGCTTTGGACGTTCCTGTTTCCGTTCGCAATCGGAGCTGCGTTTTTCGTTGCCGCCGCCGACACGATCGGGCGACTCGGGCTGACCCGCTTGCGCGCACGCGGCCACAGCTTGACCGCTCGCCTTCGCTGTTTACCAGACAGCAAGCTCTGGTTTCACCTGATCATCTGGGTGCTGTTACTCGGAGCGGTCGCCCGCGGCTACAAACTCGATCTGCAGCCGCTCGACGACGATGAGTACGCCTCCACGCAGGCCGTCTTGGCGATCCTGGAAACCGGGGCGCCGGGTTTCGTTCCCGACGATGTCTATTACACGCGCAGTCCCTTTTTTCACTACGTGACCGCGGCGATCGCGTGGCCGTTCGGCGGAAATCTATGGAGTTTGCGGTTACAGTCGGTCGGCTGGAGCGTGGCGACCGCCTGGCTGCTCTATCTGTGTGGTTCGCATTTGCTCGACAACCGCTGGGCAGGATTTCTCGGCATGCTGCTGCTTTGTCTGCATCCCTTCGAAATCTTTACCGGGCACGTGATTCGGTTCTACCAGATGCAGCAATTCTTCGCGCTGCTGACGATGTATTGTTTTTGTCGCGGTTTTGTCAGCGACCAATCCCAACGTTTTCGCGTCATCACCCTGATCGTGTTCTTGGTTTCGGTACTCAGCCAAGAAATCACCGTTGCGATGGGACCGTCCTTGATCTTTGGTTACCTGGTCTTTGCCAAAGATTTGGGGTGGAGCAAGAACATCACGCTGGCTCTGATTTCGGTGGCGGTGGTGGCCTGCATCGCATTGGACTTCGTCGTCTTTCAAACGCTGTGCCTGACACGCACCGAAGGCGTCTCGCCGTCGATCGAAGCCGCGGTGAAGCCGCACTTCTGGTATCCGATGAACTTGCTTTCGATCTTCATCGGGTATTCGCGACTGCACGTGGTCCCCAGTTTCTTTCTTTTGGCGGGGCTGCCCCTGCAATGGCGGGATCAGAATCGCAACACACTCGCCCTGCTGGCGTTTCTGATTTCGGGCGTTGTGATGACCAACGTGCTGGTCACCAACGTCAGTTTGCGCTACATGTACTGGCTGTTTCCGGTTTGGATCCTGTTGTGTGTCGATGGCATGCAACGCGTGCTGGCGACGCTTGTCAGCGCGGTTTACCCTCCCCAACAAAATCGAAACCGCTACGCATCCACGTTGGCTGTTTGCTTCACCGTCTGCGCCCTGGTGACGCTGGCCAGTTGGTCGCCGTGGCGGATTCCTGGTTCGTACGAGTTGCGGATCTTGGGCGATTCGACAGCGGCCGTCCGCTGGGTCCGCAGCCAAAAACGTCCCGGCGATCGCCTCGCCATCACCGAGCCACACACGCACTGCGCCTTTCTGGAAGCCGGCAAGTGCGATTACGACATCGCCTTGCCGCTGTTGTACGACTTTGCCGTGATGCGCGATGGCGTTTTGGTCGATCGCAATGGCGGCGGCGAGGTCGTCAGCAACCTGGACCAATTGATCGGCGAGTTCTCCCAAGGCCATCGAATCTGGGTCCTGCTGAACCGAGAGAAATTTCGCACCCGCGGCAAGAACATGCGTTGGGAATACCCCGGTGCTCGATTCGAAACCTTCCTGCGGCAAAACTGCGAACTGAAATATCGGACGTATCTCTGGAGCGTCTACTTGTGGGACCCCGCACGCGGTCATTTTCGCCCCTTTCGACTACAGGAATGAACTGATGACATCCATCGAACCGATCCGGACCGGGATCCTGGTCCACGGTTGTAACCTCCATGCGGAAAACTGGCGGCGTCTTGCTTGGGGTGAAGCTCCAAACCAGATGGGGCGAATTCCGCAAGCGCTGCTGGCGGCCGTGACGATGGACGCCGCGGTGATCGTGTTTGGCACCGGAGCCTCACGCAAACGCTACAACTTTCCCGGCTCACCCAAGACCGGACAGATGCTCTTGGAAGCGGAGTACACATTGGCGTTTCTGGAAAGCCATTTCGATCAACTGCTGCAATTCAAACCGTGGTCGGACTACTGTGCCGTGTCCAGCCAATCGCAATGGGATGCACTCAAACAGTCCTTGCGCAGCCGAATCGAATTGGACATCGAATCAGAAGACACGATCGGTGAGCTGCGTGCCGCGGGCGAACGCTTTGTCGGGCACCGCTGCAATCGCGTCGTCTTGGTTTCCAGTCCGACACATCTGGTGCGAGTGCTGCGAGATGCATCCAACGTCTATCCAAACGATCGACGCTACGAACTCTTTCACGATCACCTGCTGGCGATGCCCAGCGGATCGAGCTACGAGGGATTCAGTGTCGCCGATGTGGTGGTTGTCGAGCCGCCGCACCGTCCCGATCGACAAACGATTCCCACGCACCGGCGGATCGCTCGCCTGCTCGGGCTTCAAAAGCTTGACCCCGACACGCTGGTTGAATTCGTGAGCGAATTCGACGAGCTGTTGCAACAGTACGAAGATCGACTCCAGCGTCCCAACACGCCGACGCCGATTGTTTGGCCCGTTTCCAGCGAGTCGAGTCAGACACGATGAATCTCCGCCTCTTGTTCGTCGACGATGACGCCATGTTGCTCAACAGCACGCGGCGTCAACTGAGATTGAAGTTACCGGATTGCGAACTCGCCTTTTGCCGCAGCGCCGCCGAAGCGATGCGTCACGTCGAGCAAGCGACACCGGACATCATCTTGAGCGATGTTCGCATGCCCGATGTGGACGGTCCCGAGTTGTTGCGGCGCGTTTCGCTGGCTCACCCAGAAACCATTCGGATCGCCTGGACGGGACAGTCAGAGACCCGTCAGATTCAGCGGGTCTTCGGCGTCGCCCACCAGATCCTCAGCAAACCCTGCCCGACCGAGAAGCTGGTTCATTTGATCTCCAGCCTCGGTGAGTTTCGTCATCCGATTCGCCGGAGCTGGTTGCTCGCCAAGCTGACGGCCCCTGGGAACGGACACTTCGACGCCTCGCGTCTGCATCGCGTGCTGCAACGGCTCGACGCCCCGGAATCATCCGCCCGATCCATCGCCGCGTTGATCGACGAGTCGCCGATGGCCAGGGCCAGGCTACTGGGTTTGGCCAACTCGCCCTTCTTCTCTCCCGCCGTCCCCGTGGTCGAAACCAGCCAAGCGATCACCCTGGTCGGCTTTGACATGGTGAAGGCCATTTTCATCGCCAGTGAATTGAATTCGGCCCAGGACCATCCCCCAGCGGTTGCCGGCGAAATCCGACGCTGTCTCGACGATGGCATCGAGATGTCGATCCGCGTCGGCCGATCGGCCAGCCGCGAGGGTTTGGGCGAAGTCGAACGGAGTGCCGCGATGATCGCCGCCCTGTTTCATCGTTTCGGAGCCGTTCAGTTCGCGATTCACGGAGCCGAGGACTACGTGGACGCGCGACAGACCGCGGGGGCAGATTCCGAAGCACTGCTGCAGCTCGAGCAAGCCTTGTTTGGCGTCGATCGTTTCTCCGTCGCCGCCTATTTCTTGTCGGTTTGGGGGCTAGCGCCAAAGGCTTGTCAGGCGATCGCATCGTTGGCCAATCGGACCGAATCGGACAGCCCGATGGCCCGCGTTTTACGTGAAGTGCTCAGCCCCTCCGAAACGCCGCCAGCGGTCCGCCGGGGCGTCGACCGACCGCCGGTCGGCGCTCCTGAGTGGGGGTGATTGGCCGCCCGCTCTCAAGTCGGAATCAGGCCTCCTGACAAGTGCTCACAAAACTGGCACCTGCCGGGACATCTGCGTAGGGACTAAGCACGGCAAAGTGCCGCTGGCTGGCTTGAATGATTCGCTACCTTTTTCAGATTTTTTTAAGTGCTTGCCAGCAAACCGCTTGCGCTGCTGAACGGACCGACACTTTGAACATTGGTCCGCCACTTGCCAACTCGGTGCCTCCGATGTGCATGCCACAGAATTGAGAACGCTTTCGACTCTTGAGCATCGTGAAAGATGGCCCAGGTAGGAGTTTCTGGCGTCTCGGTCTGATCCCTGGCTGAACAAGTGAGTGAGAGTCCCCGATCCCCCGGGACCGCTCAGCAAATTTCCTAATTTCGAGAAGGTTTGGAATCGAATGTCTAAGTTTATGCGAGCACCATTGCTCACGGGTCTGTTTTTTGCCGGGGCGTTATGCCTGGGAGCCGCGTTCACTCCCGAGGTGTTGGCTCAAGCCGAAGAAGTCGCTGCAGAGAGCGCCTATTCCTCAGAAGAGTACGTCGCTTCGGATGGCTATGCCGTCTTCGCGGTCAACAACTTGTGGATTTGCATCTCCGCCGCCCTGGTGTTCATCATGCACCTCGGCTTCACCACGCTGGAAGCGGGTCTGACGCAAAAGAAGAACGCCGTCAACATCATCTTCAAAAACGTCTGGATCGTTTGCACGGGTATCCTGCTGTACGCCGCGTGGGGCTTCAACGCGATGTACCCCGGCGACTTCAATGGCTACTTCGCGATGGGCAGCTGGTTCGGGCAATCGCTCAACGACGTCAGCATGACGACCGCGGACTACAACGCCGGTTACACCTGGTGGGGTGACTTCATCTTCCAAGCGATGTTCGCGGCGACCGCCGCAACGATCGTTTCCGGTGCAGTTGCCGAACGTGTCAAACTTCCCGTCTTCATGCTCTTTTCGACCCTGTTGGTCGGCTTCGCCTACCCGATCATCGGTAGCTGGAAGTGGGGCGGCGGCTGGTTGGATCAAATGGGCTTCTACGACTTCGCCGGATCCAGCATCGTGCACGCCTTCGGTGGCTTCGCAGCCTTGGCCTGTGTTCTGATCCTCGGCCCGCGTACCGGCAAGTACACCGAGAGCGGCATCAAGCCGATCGTCGGTCACAGCATGCCTTTGGCCGTTATCGGTGTGTTCTTGTTGTGGCTCGGATGGTTCGGATTCAACGGCGGCTCGGCCCTTTCGGCTGACCCCAAAGCCGTCTCGTACGTCTTCGTTACGACCAGCCTTGCGGCCGCATCGGGTGCCATCACCTCGATCGTCGCCTCCTACGTGTTGTTGAAGAAGCCCGACGTGTCGATGGCACTCAACGGCATTCTGGCTGGTCTGGTCGGAATCACGGCCGGTGCGGACACCGTCGGCGAAGGATCCTCGATCGTGATCGGTGCCATCGCCGGACTGTTGGTGGTCGTCGCGATCCTCGGATTCGACAAGATCAAGATCGACGATCCGGTCGGTGCGATTTCCGTTCACGGTGTGTGCGGCATCTGGGGCACCGTCGCAGTCGGCATCTTCTCCCTCGATTCAAGCCACAGCGTCGTGACCCAGTTGATCGGCACCTTGGCCATCGGCGGGTTTGCCTTCGCCTTCTCCGCAATCGCCTTCGGTCTGCTCAAAGTCACCCTCGGTGTCCGAGTCAGCCTGGAAGAAGAAACCCTCGGATTGGACATCAGCGAGCACGGCATGGCTGCTTACAACGGCTTCGAAACGGCGTGAGACCGCTGTAACGACACCGTTGTGATCTATTGAAACTTCTCGGCTCTTGCCTGGGCCAGAAGACCCCAGTTACCCGGGCGTGTTTTAACATGCCCGGGTCTGGGTATTTTATGGGGCTGGTCTTCTGCCAGCTTTGAATCCTCTCGTTGCGTTTGTCGAGCGGAAACGTGGTCCCGAGCGATCCGCGCCGACGACGCCCCCGCTACACTGATGCTGCGGACAGGCACAGCGGACGAGCCAACGAGTTGATGTCACTCAACTGGACCAACGAAACCATGATGCATCGCTTTTTGATCACGACACTCTCGCTTGTCGCCATCGTCGTCGCAGCTGTCCCCACCCGCAGTGTCGCTTCCCCGCCGAACGTTCTGTTCATCGCTGTCGATGATCTGAACGACTGGATCGGATGCATGGACGGGCACCCGCAATCGAAAACGCCAAACATCGACCGGCTGGCCGCAAGCGGTGTCTTGTTCACCAACGCCCACTGCCCCGCGCCGGCTTGCAATCCGTCGCGAACCGCCATCATGACCGGGATCTCGCCGCACGTCTCAGGGCTGTACGACAACGGACAAAAGATGCGCGAGTTGTTGCCCGATGCCGAATTGCTGCCCAAGTACTTTTCACGACATGGCTATTGGTCTGCCGGATCCGGAAAGCTGCTGCACTACTTCATCGATCAACAATCATGGGATCAGTATTTCCCGCCAAAGGAAACCGAAGACCCGTTTCCCCGCACACTGTACCCCGATAAACGCCCCGTCAGCCTGCCCGTCGGCGGCCCCTGGCAGTACCGAGAAACCGACTGGGGACCGCTGGATGTTTCGGACCAGGAATTCGGTGGTGACTACTTGGTGTCGCAGTGGATTGGCGAGCAACTGGGTAAACAACATGACCAACCGTTCTTCCTGGCGTGCGGAATCTATCGGCCGCATGAGCCCTGGTTCGTCCCCAAGAAATACTTCGATCGCTTTCCCCTGGACAGCATTGAGCTGCCGCCGGGCTACCGCGCCGACGACTTGGACGACTTGCCACCGGCGGGAAAGAAGCGCGGACCCAATCGATACTTTGAACACATCGTGAAACACGACCAGTGGAAGCAAGCGGTGCAGGGCTATCTCGCATCGATTTCGTTTGCCGACGAGATGGTCGGTCGGGTGCTCGACGCGCTCAGCCGCGGACCCAACCGAGACAACACGATCGTCGTGCTGTGGAGCGACCACGGTTGGCATTTGGGTGAAAAGCAGCATTGGCAAAAGTACACGGCGTGGCGAGCTTGCACCCGCGTCCCGTTGATTGTCCGTGTTCCGCCGGGGACGCCAGGTTTACCCGCCGGCACGAAGGCGAACACCGTCTGCGACGCGCCGGTGAACTTGCTTTCTCTGTATCCGACGCTCGCGCAATTGGCCGGGTTGCCACCGAAAGAATCCAACGACGCGCCATCGCTTGTTCCGCTGCTGGAAAACGCACAAACCGAGTGGCCGCACGTCTCAATCACCCACCTGAATCGGCCCGGCAACTACGGCCTGAGCGGTCGTCGCTGGCGATTGGTCCAGTACGACAACGGCGACCACGAGTTGTACGACACCGACGCCGACCGATACGAGTGGACGAATCTTGCCAAAGATCCCCAACATGCGTCACGGATCGACCGAATGCGAGCGCTCGCACCAACGGAATTTGCCTCGTTTGTCGCCCCCAGTGACGCGGCGCTGCCGAAGCTTGCGTGGCATCCGGCGACGGACTCGGCTGTGCCGGCATCCAAACCCGATGGCAACCGTTTCGACGTCATCTTCACCAATCGCCGCGACCAACCGGTGAAAGTGTTCTGGATCGATCGCGACGGCAAACCGAAGTCGTTCGGGACATTGGAATCCGGTTGGCGTAAGCCCCAGCAATCGCGTCCCGGAGCCGTGTGGTTGATCACCGACAAGGACGAAAACCCGCTCGGTTACTTCGTCGTCGGCGATCGAACGGCACACGCGGTGATTGATGCGCAGTAGCCTGTGCGTTGTCCGCCAAACAATTCGCTCGACCCCAACTCACATAGGCAACCTCAGCTCAGTTTCTCTGCGACCGATCGAAGCGGCGAGCGGTAGCGATCATCGAGCCAAGGTTGGTCCGCCGCCCAAGTCAGTTTCTCTTTCAAGGAGACGTCATCCATCTCCGTGATGCGTGTCCCCGTCGACTGGAGGGCTTTGGCAATGGCCAGCAAGTAGATCACCGCAGAAACGGGTTTCGGCAACACGCCATCGGACCTCGAACCACTCAGCTTTGCGAATTGTTTGAGGCTGACCAGTGCGTGTGTCGGCGGATGCTCCGCTGCCAGCAATTCCTCGATCGAAATCGACGCCGATTCGTTCGGCTGATCCGCCCGATCCTCCGCACCGGTCAGATCCGCTAGGCTCACCTGCAATTGGTGATGAAAAATCGCAGCGTACTCGTCACGACGCCAGAGTTCGCCATGAGAATCGAGTTGAAAGAGTTTCGAAAGCGTTTCCGGATCGGGTTCCATGAGTTCGTCCATTGGGCTGTCGATGCGAGGCCGTAGGCGTGTTGATGCGAGCCGTCAGGTCGGAAAGACGCAGCTTTACGGTTGCGACACGATGTCCTGGAGCTCCGCCAGCTCCTGCTCGATCTCCTGTTCGTCATGAACGTATTGGCTGATCACCAAGCGCAACGAGCGGGCGAACATTCGCTTTCCGGTCATCAAGGCATTGGACGCTTGTGCCGGAGAACGAAACGCAAACCGATCGACGAGTGCGGAATAGCTGATGGGTTCGGCACCCTCGTAGATCGGTGCCAGGATTCGTCCATGAAAAACCAACCACAACGTTTCGCGGTTGCTACCGAGACATTCTTGCTGCATCCGGTCAGAGGCGTCGGCGAGGACTGTCCGAGCCCACTGGACGTCAAAGGCATGGTCGGCGCGTGTGTCTGGTGTCGAGGCGACGCCGAGGTCGTTTCCGGGCATCGGTAGGGCGTGATCGGCCGAACGCTTTTTGGCTCGTCGTTTTTCGAGTTGATTCTTGGCGTAATTATCGAGCGAGTGCACCAACAGGCTGCGAAAACGACCGCGCGACGGCTCCGCGACCGAGAGCAGATTGCGTTCCAGAATCTTGTGCTCGATGAAGCCCTGCACCAGATCGTCTGCGTCACTCGATTGGATCTGACGCGACTTGACGAGATGGGTCTTCAGCGCGGACCAGTATCGCGTGAGCAGTTCTTGAAGTGCCGCCGATTGGTCGGCGTCGAACCGATCGCCGGCGCGACGGACGATGGACCAGCGCGTCGTCGGGAAGCAGTTCGGATCGCGGAAGGAATCATCGGCCATCGAACCACTCGCCAACCTTTTAGCACGCGCTACCGCGACGCGGTCAAAAATGGCGAATCAACGACAACATGAACTCGCCGTCGAAGAATCGCTCGGGTTCTTCGGAAAGCGGAAAAGCACCGCCAACACGCAGCTTCGTATGGTAATCGAATTCCGCATGCAATCCGATGGTGACGTTGGAAACCCCCAGATCTTCCGGGGTACCGAAAGACGCAAATCCGCTTCCAAGTGTGACGAAGTCCCCCTCGCCCAGGGTGCTGTTTAAGTGATACTCGACGACGCCTGCCAGTCCCGTCAGGCTACACGTCGGTTGACGTCGGCAATGGTCTCGAAAGAACCAATATCCTGCGGAAAGATCAAAATAGAAATAGGAAGTTTCATCCAATACGCCCCGTTCGATCAGACCTGCCGTGTCCGTTTCGATGGAGTTCCCGTTGATCGGCACATCCAGCTGAAACGACATGTGATAGAACAGGTCTCCCGGCGCGCCGACGACTCCGATGTAGGGCAACAGGTGAATCGAGTTGTTGCTGACGGTGAAATCGATGTCTCGAAGTGGCAGTTCCCCACGCACGTCGGATCCGGTTGGCGTGTCAAATCCGATACCGACCGCGATCGCGCGGGTTTGCGTCTGATGGATCAATCGTTTGAAGATGATCGCAAGGTTGCCAACATTTCCGCCCACCAGGCGATAGTCGGGATCATCGATGGTGAATCGTTCGGCAAACGGCAGCCGGAATTCCACCGAAGAGCGTCCGCGATCGTAGGTCTTTTCAAATCCGACGGTGAATCGATCGACCGCATTTTCGTCCAACCGTGCCCCCGCGCGCCGGACGTTCTGTGCGGCGGAAAAGTGATGATAATTGACGAACGCCCGATCGACGGGGTAAGCCTTGTTGTGGTCCGCAATTTTCGCGCGACGACTGGACGCCGCCAAGGGAACATCGTTCCGGATGATCGACGTACCGGTGTCGACGATGGAGTCCCCACCGACAAAGTTGTCGCCAAAGAACTCCGGTGTTCTCGCGAACCGATTCAGCGGTCCACGCGACAGCGCACGTGATTGCCCCAGCAGCGAATCCAACATGCTGGTGGGCTGAGTCGTCGGGGCGAACGCGGCAAACGGCGACGCGGCTTGCGGCGTGACGGTGGGTGCCGGTGTGGGCGGGCTGGTTTGCGATTGCACCGCCGCCGCCGGATCAGCGTCGGCTTGCGGCAGCGCCGGATCCTGTGGCCCCGGTGTGGCAGGGGGCCCCGGTGTCGCAGGGGGCCCCGGTGTCGCAGGGGGCCCCGGTGAAACCGAGTCGCCTTGATCGCCGCCGACGCTGCGGGCGGGGGACGATTCCGGTTGGCCGGGCGGTTGCGCCGCGAATAATGTTTCGACGGACATGCAGACGCAAAGTCCGGCGATCACACATTTGGTCCCCAATCCGTGCATGGCGATTCCCTTCCATAGGAGCTAGATCTCTTCCATAACGTTATCGGGACGACTGCAACGATTCTTTTCAGAATGCTGACAAACGTGCTCACACAACTTGATCTCGATCCACCTCAGGTGCCACGACTGTCATATCCGGCTCAACCGGACTAATCAACGCTGTGAAGCATTGATTCGCCGCGTGTGACGAGGTGTTAGCGGCAGGGCGCAAGCCCTCCGGTCCCTCATCGTTTCCGAAATACTGGAGGGCTCGCGCCCTACCGCAAAAAATGCTTCGCAGCGTTGCGGCCTAATTTGCCAGCGAATCGATCCGCGCGTCGATTTCCATCTTCAACTGCGTCAGCGTCGCAGACTGTGGCAATTCAACCAACGCGTCCGCGGCGAGCCGTTGGTAGCGAGTCCACATGGCAGATTCAGGTTGCCCGTGCGTTTCCAGTCGCGCCAGTTCCAGCAACACACGGGCGACTTCACTGGCGTAACGATCGTCGCGTCGTGCCAAATCGAGCGCCGTGTCGCGTGCCGTCTGCAGTGCCGCGATCGCATCATCCAACGCTGACAATTGCTCGTAGCGGTATGCGATTTCGGCGCCGCAATTGACAAGCATCAGTTGGTACTTGTCGACGTTCGGATTGATCGCAGCGATCGGCCCTATCTCGAGCATCGCGCGACGATAATCATCGATCGCCGCGGAAGACTCCTGCAGCCCGGCCCGCGCGAAATAGCTGCCGCTGAGCAAATAATGGTCATCGATGGCCGGTTGCAACCGCACGAGCTGTGAAAACGATTCAACCGCGCGATCATAGTTCGAGCGAGCCAAATCGAGCTTGCCGTGTTGGGCATAGATGCCACCGAGTGCGTAGTATCCCTTGGCAACATCACGCAAGATGCGGGGATCCTCTGGATGTTCCATGGACAACTGCTCACGCAATTCAGTCGCATCTCCTAACGCTGCGAAGGCCGCAATGAGATTCCCGCTGCGTTTGAACACAATGCCGAGATTCATGTCGGTATTGGCCAACAGTCGTCGATATTCGATGTCGTCGGGCTGGAGGCGGACGAGTCGCTGGCGCAGTTTTTTTGATTGGCGAAAGGAATTCAGCGATGATTCCAAGCGACCAAGGTGAAACAGACTGTCGCCCCTGGCGTTGAAGGAATTGGCAAGTTCGCGCAAGTTGCTTTCAGTGTCGGGTCGGTCATCCACCCGCCGCCGCTGAATTTCGATCGCCCGATCGAAGTGTTCCAGTGCGGCTTCGTGGGACTCAATCTCTGCGGTGATTAATCCGACACGGTAATGCGTCACGCCCATCAGGTCGGCGATCGTCGGGTCGTCAGCCCGCTGCACCAGAAAACGTTTGTAGTACTCCAGAGCTTGACGCATCAAGTCATGTCGCAGGGGCTTCAGCCCGGGCTGGTCGAGCAGCGTTTCTTCACTGACGGTGTTGAAGAAGTCGTTGACAGCATCGAGCGCCTGTTTGAAGCTCTCTTCCGAACGTTTGAACGCCGAACGGGTCTGCACCAACGAGACCGTGACGGCAACAAACGCAAGCACGAGACAGGCCAACGCCGTTGCCGCGCTCGCGGCGATCAACCGATTGCGCCGGCTCCAACGCGTCAATCGGCCCAGTGCGCTGATCGGGCGGGCGCGAATCGGAACTCCGGACAGGTAACGATCCAGTTCGTCCGCCACCGCGCCGGCGCTGGCATAACGACGATCCGGGTCTTTTTCCAGACACTTCAAGCAGATCGTATCAAGATCCAAGTCGATCGCAGGATTCAACCGCCTCGGTGCAACCGGCTGGCGATCCATCACTTGGCGGAGGGTCTCCCACACCGTTGCGGCCTGAAAAACGGGCCTTGCGGTGAGCATGTGATAGAGCGTCGCGCCGATCGCGTAGACATCGGACCTGACGGTGACGCTGGCAGAATCTCGGGCCTGCTCCGGCGACATGTATTGTGGCGTGCCCATCACATCGCCATCACGTGTCAGCCCGTCCTCCTGTTCGATCAGTTTGGCCAGCCCGAAATCAGTCACCAGCGCACGATCCGATTTCGCATCAATCAGAATGTTCTGAGGCTTCAGATCCCGATGCAAGATGCCCTGCTGATGGGCTTCGCCCACCGCCCGACACACCTGGCGGATGTAACTGGCCGCAGGTTGATTGTCGATCGGTCCGAACCGCAGGATTTCCGCGAGACTTCTTCCTTCCACGTATCGCATCGATAGAAACTGTTGACCATCGGATTCACCGACGTCATACAGCGTCACCATGTTCTCGTGATCCAACCGTGCCGCCGCTTGGGCTTCGGTACGGAACCGCGTCAACGCCCGTTCGCGCTGTTCGGCCGTCATTCCGGCAAGGTGTTCGGGTCGGATGACCTTCAGCGCAACGGTTCGTCCGGCCGCCTTTTGACGCGCCAGATAAACGATCCCCATCCCGCCCTTGCCGAGCGTACCGATGACTTCGTAGTCACCAATTCGTTCGGGGACCTTTCCGTCATCGTGATCGGGCCCCGGCAGCCCATCGGGGTCTGGGGTAAAAAAATGGTCGGGGATCGAAGCGTCACCATCGCCAGACGACTCGCCGGCCGAGCGAGATGCCGCATCCGCAGTCGAATCAATCGGCCGGTCGCTGCTCATGGTTCGCTGCTCATGGTTCGCTGCTCATGTTCTCGCCCTATCTGCGCCCCTTCTATTTGCGTCCCGCCAGTCGCTTCGCGTGGCCGCTCAAATCGGGTCGTCGTTTGGACGGGGGCAACTCTTGCTGCTGGGCATGATCGAATTTGAGCGCGGTCTCGATCTCCGGCAACATAAACAGTATACCCACTGCGGAGGCGAGGCCTTTGGCGCCGGCGCGGGCGACTTTGACGTTGCGAAGCGTGCTCTTGGTATTGGCGACATTGGCCCGGGCACGGTTGAGCGCACCTTGTCGCTCGGTTCGCAGGCGAGATCGTTGGATGCGGCGGAGTCGCTCGGCTGCCCGCTCGTGAGCGGTCTTGGATGCTTCTAGGAATTCATCGCTGATGTCCTTCCCAAACGTTTTCAGGGCACTCTCACTGGCGACTCCGGATGCCGATGCCAATGCCATGGCAGGGACCATCGACAATGCAACAAGCTTGGCACCTTTTCCCTCGGCGACCGTTTTGGCCACACTGCATGCGACCGAATACGTGATGCCGGCACCGATCGACCCCAAGATTGTCAGTCCCGCTCCTCCGGCAACGAAGACAAACAGAACACTGGTCGCGGTCTGGACGCCATAGGTTGCGTTGATGGTCAGATTCAATTGACGGATGACATCATCGTTGACCGCATTGGCCAGTTTCCGCTTCATCGCAATCCCTTTTCGATTGATCAAGATTTCGAGTTGCTTGGTGCGCAGGTAGGACAACACGGCATCGGAGCCTTCTTCCATTTTTTCGAAAAAACGTCGCGAGTAGATCTTCAATGCCTCTTTCCGTCGTGTCCGGTAAAGGTTCACGTCGACGTGAGTTTGGGTCTGTGACTTTGGCTTGGAACCACACCAAAAATCGAGAGCTCCCCAAAGGATTCCTTCATCTTTTGCGGTTCTGATGGTCAGGACGCTGTTCATCGCGTAGGCGCTCGCGGCCGCAGACAGCAGTTCGTCCACTTTTTTAGCGTCCAGAACCAGGGCTTTAATTTTTTTGGCGGCCGTCGCTTTCGTCGCGGGGACCGGCTTTGGCGGCTTCTTCTTGGGGGCAGGTTTAGGCGTTGGCATCGTCGTGTCTTCGTTTTCGGTGGCAGGGGATTGGATCGTCACACACGTGATCGAGTCGACTCACCCTTGCTACCGAGAACCTGAGTCGGGCCTGCGCATCTCAATCCCAAAAACCGCAGAAAAAGTTATTGAGAATCGGCGCAGGATCAGAAGCGGCATTCGGTATTGCTAACGAACACGGGATTTTTGACCCGATCCGCACCGTTTTTGACCCACGAGTCCAAGTCATGAAAAACCAACTGTTGCGTCTGGCCTTGACGCTGATCGTCGTGCTGCCGATTGCCAGCGCCCGGGCCGCAGACATCCTGGTGATCGTCGATTCCTCCGGCAGCATGCAAGAGTCGACTCCGGACGGAGTCTCGCGAATCGATGCCGCCAAATCGGCACTGCTGGGTTTGCCCGCCTCCCTGCGGGATCACGATGTCGGTGTGATGCTGTTCGGACACCGAACGACGTCACGCCAGGCCGGAGCGTGCCAAGACATCGAATTACGCCTGCCGATTGCTCCCTTTGTCGAAGCCGAATATCAATTGACGATTGCGGCATTGCAGCCGCTCGGAGCGACACCGATCGCAAACTCGCTGTTGCTGGGGCGAGACGTTCTGTTGGCCCGCCAACGCGAGACGCAAAAGTCGGTCATCGTGGTCACCGATGGCAATGAAACATGTGGTGGCGATCCGGTTGAGGTTGCCAAAATGCTCCGCGAAGCGGGATTCAATATCAAGATCCACGTGGTGGGTTTCGACGTTGATCGCCAACAGGAAATGCAACTGCGTTCGATCGCGTCAGCCGGCGGGGGAGAGTATGTGTTGGCGCGGGATGCCTCGGAATTGCGGAAAGCGTTACCCGAGATGGTCCACACGGCACTGCGGACGACGGTCGTTGAGGAATTGGAACGAAGAGAGCTTGTCGTCGACCGATTCGATTCGGACGATTTGGGCGACGAGTGGACGGTCATCCGCCCGGATTTCGAACGCTACGCGGCGGTCGACGGCGAATTGTTGATCGTGTCACAACATAGCGACGATGAGAACAACAGTCCCCATCTCGGCGACTGGCATGACACCGACAAGACCAAAAACGTCGTCCAACGAACCGCCCCGATTGTCGCCAATGAGTACGAAGTCTCCGTCGACTTGGATCTTGCGATCTCTTCACTCGGCCAAGGGGCGGCGTTGCAACTGAGGGCAGACGATCATCATGTCATCGAACTGGCCTATTCCGCTCACCCTTACGGAAACAACATCGAACGCAAGTTCACGATGTGCAAGATTCTTGGGGATCATGTCGCCAGTGTGGCTTCGTCGCTCGCAACCGGCACCGCTTCGGACGCGGACCAAATGACACTCAAGATCGTCAAACGGGGACTCGTCTTCACCGGGTTTGTGAAAATCGCCGATCCGAAAACTGGCAAGGTGGAGTGGCGTGAAGTGGGGCTCCAAGCGGCCCCAGGTTTCGAATCTGCCCATCCCGCTTTGATCGCCGCCAACGGTTGGGAGAACAGGCCGGAGGCGACAGCGACGTTTGATCATTTCATGGTTCACGAAAACGTGCTCAAGCGGACTGTTTCTGATACACAGCCCGAGGACGCAGCCTTTTTCACCGTGTTCGACAACACCGCGGCCTTCGAAAACGACTTCGTCATCCTTGATCCGTCCGAAATGCACATGGGACTCAATCGAGGGCTGAATATCGTTTCTCAATACGGGATTCCCGGAGACGAATCCGATCCACTGAAAAACCTCGTCTTGCTCAATCGTGAGTTACCGAAAGGAAACTACGAAATCGAAGTTCAAGCGACCACCAGGCTGACCAACCAAAACAGTGATGTCGGGATCGCCTTGTTCCAGGATCATCGATCAGCGTTGTTCCTGGGTCATGCCGCCTTCGGGGGCGGCGGATACAACTACGACCCACAACTGCAATTCGAAAAGGTGCTGGGAGACGAACGGACGGGGACACGTCAATGGCTTTCCCATGTTCGTGGCAAGCAAGTCACGCTGGTTTTCAAGATCACCAAAAGGGGTCGCAAGTACACCGCCGAGGTCTATGCTCCCACGGAGAAGAAAGACGAACGGGCGTGGATCCGAATCGGCGAACAAACATTGCTGCGATTCCAACCACGTCTTGGCTTTTACGCCTGGAACCGCTCGGCCGAGACCTACGGCCGAGGTCCCGCGCACGAAGTCAACATCTGCTTTGAACGCGTGGTCGTTCGGCCGATCGACTAGGCCGCCGACCGAACCACCACTTCGCGATCGGACCCGCG
>NZ_JBFHKV010000016.1:0-21498 GCF_041595215.1 Stieleria sp.
GGGCCGCCGCGCGAACCACCGCCGCGTGAACCGCGATCGCCGCCGCCACCAAAGGGGCTGCCGCCGCCGCCGGGTCCGCCGCCGCCACGAAAACCACCTCCGCCGCCGGGGGGGCCTCCACGAAATCCACCGCCTTCCTCACCGCCCCCCCGATTGCCACCGCGATCACCGCCCCCACGCTGAGCGAGCGCGGACATGGGGTCGCCGAGAACGAAAACACAAAAGACCGCGAAAATCGATGTTTTTAGAGTGTTCATAGTGATGGAACCTCGGGCGGGGGCGAAGGTTCCGTCAGTGTAGCCAATCCGGGCCGATTCACCTAAAAACGGACGGAAAATTGGTGAGGTTCAAGGCGCGCGGATCTGATCCCAACGACAAACCCCACGACGGCTACGCTGTGAAGCATTTTTTAGCGGTAGGGCGCGAGCCCTCCGGTGTTTCGGTAACGATGAGGGACCGGAGGGCTTGCGCCCTGCCGCTAACACCTCGTCAAACGCAGGGAATCAATGCTTCACAGCGTTACCTTAGCGGGTTCCACGACCTCATAATCAACGGTGGCTGAAACCCTATGACGTAAACCGCAGCAGGGCATAGTTCTTGCGGCCCTTGCGGAGCACCATCACGGTCTCGCTGGCCAGGTCGGATTCGCCCAGGCGACGGTCCATGTCGGTCACCCGTTGGTTGTTGATGTACGCTCCGCCCTCTTTGATCGTCCGTCGCGCTTCGCCACCGCTTTTGGCCAGTCCGGCTTGCTGCAGCGCCTCGACGACCCACAATCCCTCTCCGGCGAGCACGTCGCGGGCGAGTTCTTGGCTGGGGACATCGGCAAAGATCTCGTTGAGCATGGCATCGTCCATCGCATCGATCTCGCCGCCGAACAGCGTCTTGCTGGCCTTCAGCGCCGAGTTCAATCCGTCTTCGCCGTGCACGAACTGGGTCATCCATTCGGCCAGCCGTTTCTGGGCGGTGTTGCGTCCCGGGTCCGACGCCGTCACCTCGGCCAGCGAGTCGTATTCTTCACGCTCGATTTCGGTCAGGTAGGCGATGCATTTCATGACGTCTTCGTCGCCGACGTTCAGCCAGTATTGGTAGAACGCGTAGGGGCTGGTCCGTTCGCGGTCCAGCCAGACCGCTCCGCTTTCGGTTTTGCCCATCTTGCGGCCGTCGCTGGTCGTCAGCAGTGGCGCGGTCATGCCGAAGACCTGTTTGCCCAGCATGCGACGGGCCAGGTCGATGCCGGCGGTCACGTTGCCCCACTGGTCGCTGCCGCCGGCTTGGATCATGCAGCCGTGTTCGCGACACAGGTGCACGAAATCGTAGGCTTGCAGCAGCATGTAGCTGAATTCGGTGTAGCTCAGTCCGGCTTCGCTACCGAGTCGGGCCCGGACGGATTCTTTGCCCATCATGACGCCGACGGGGAAATTCTTTCCGACGTCGCGGAGAAACTCCAGGTAGCTGTAGTTTTTCATCCAGTCGAAATTGTTCAACAGGATCGCCGCATTGTCGCCTTCGAAGCAAAGGAACCGTCGCATCTGCGTTTCGATGCCGGCGATGTTGCGTTGCAATTGTTCGGTCGACAGCAGGTTGCGTTCTTCGCTTTTGCCGGTCGGGTCACCGATCATGCCGGTCGCGCCGCCGACCAGGGCGATCGGTCGGTGGCCGGCCTGTTGAAACCGCCGCAGCAACATCAACTGCATCATCGACCCGACGTGCAGCGAGGTGGCGGTGGGGTCAAAGCCGATGTAGACCGTTTGGGGCTGCGAATCGAGCAGCTTTTGCAAGCCCGCTTCGTCGGTGACTTGGTGAATCAAGCCGCGCCAACGCAGCTCTTGGATCAGGTCGTTCTCAGGCATGATTGGATTCGTGTTGAGTCTTCAGGATCGCCTCGGCGACGATCAGGTCGTTGGGGTGGGTGATTTTAAGGTTGTCGGGCGAACCGGGGACCAACGCCACCTGGACACCGATGCGGCCGACAAGTTCGGCATCGTCGGTCGCCGGTCGGCCGCGGTGTTTGGCGTAGGCGCGTTGCAGCACATCGATCGCAAACACCTGGGGCGTCTGGGCCAGCCACAGCGTACTGCGATCGACTGTCCGGCACGACGCCCCCGCGTCCAACGATTGCTTGACCGTCGCGGTGACCGGTGTGGCCAGAATCGCCGCCCCGGTTTGGTCCGCTTTGGCAAACACGGCGTCCAGGTCTGCGTTTCGCACCAGCGGCCGCGCCGCATCGTGAATGGCGATCAGCTGGACCGCAGTATCGTCGGCGACCCGCTCGACGCCGGCGCGGACACTGTCGGTTCGTTCGGCGCCGCCACACGCCAGTTCGATGCCCAACGCGTCGACCTGCGAGCCAAACTCGCCTTCAAATCGCGGCCGGTCCTGATCCGAAATCGGCATCACGATCCGGGCGACCCGCCGATGGGCCCGCAACCGCTCGGCGGCGACCAGCCAAATGGGTTGCCCGGCCAGCCGCGCGAACAGCTTGTTTTCGTCCTGTCCGAATCGACGACCACTGCCAGCGGCCGGCAGGATCACCGCGACGTTCTGGGGAGAAGTGGTCATACAGCAATGGGGCCTTCAAGAGGAGCACGGCAGTGGTGTTTCACAGCGAAGCATGACGACTCGTCCACGACGAAACAATGACGCCGGGGCAACGCACCCGAGCGTGGTCGGGCAACGCTGTGAAGCATTTTTTAGCGGTAGGACGCGAGCCCTCCGGTGTTTGGGAAACGATGAGGGACCGGAGGCCTTGCGCCCTGCCGCTAACATCTCGTAAAACGCAAGGGGCAAATGCTTCACAGCGTTGGTGGTGGGGGTTACTTCCGTGCCGCTTCGTGCCGCAGCGGCACCCAGGCCGCGTTCTCTTGGCTGCTGGCGACACACTGCTGGATGAAGAACATGCCTTCGACGCCGTCGTAACAATTGGTGTAGACCGAATCGCGTCGCTCGAACGTTTCTCCGCAGGCACGTTTGGCCATGTCGTCAAAGGCGGCATTGTAGACGTTGGCGAACGCTTCGAAAAACGCCTCGGGATGCCCGGCCGGGATGCGGCAGGCGGCACGGCCCATGGCGTTGATGTGTGCCGCTTTGGGATCACGCGTGTAGATCTGATGCGGCTTGCCGTTGTGCCGCACGATCATCTCGTTGGGGTTTTCCTGTCTCCATTTCAACGAGCCCTTGGTGCCGTCGATTTCGATTTCAAAATCATTTTCACGGCCATGGGTGACTTGCGAGGCGGTGAGTGTGCCGAGCGCCCCGTTTTCGTACGTGATGATCGCCGTCCCGTAGTCATCCAGACGTCGGCCGTCGACGAAGGTTTTCAAGTGGCAGCTGACCTGGTCGGGCAACAAGCCGGTCATGTAGCGACCGAGGTTGTAGGCGTGGGTGGCGATGTCGCCGAACGCGCCGGCGGCACCGCTCTTGCTGGGGTCGGTCCGCCAGGCCGCTTGCTTGCTCTCCTGATGCTCCATCGCTTCGACGAGCCAGCCCTGGATGTACTGGGACCGGATCGCGTTGATTTCACCGAGTTCACCGCTGAGAATCATCTCGCGGGCCTGGCGGATCATCGGGTACCCGGTGTAATTGTGCGAGAGCGCGAAGACGACGTCGCTGTTCTTGACGGTTTCGAGAAGCTGTTCGGCTTGGGCAAGATCGTAGGTCATCGGCTTGTCGCAGACGACGTTGAATCCCGCTTTGACGGCCGCTTCGGCGACTTCGAAATGGACGTGATTGGGGGTCGTGATGCTGACGAAATCGATTCGCTCGTCGGCGGGCAACTTCAGCTCCGCATCGAGCATTTCCTGATAGCTGGTGTAGGCCCGCGCGTCGTCGATCCCGTAATCCGGTGCCGATGCTTTGGCCCGTTCGGGGTTGCTCGACAATGCCCCGGCGGTCACCACCGCACGATTGTCCAGGCAGGCGGCAATCGAATGGACCCGACCGATGAACGAGCCTTGTCCGCCACCGACCAGTGCCATGCGGAGTTTTCGATTCAGGGGTTCATTCATGCCCATAGTAGATTTTGTTGACCTCGGTGATGCAAAGGGAGACAATTTGAGCGGGTTGTTGATTTCTCGCGTGGCCGGCAATCGTAAAGACCCGCCGGCTAGCCTACAATTCCCCGTCCAGGCGTCACGCCGGCTCGTTGTCCGGCGGCGTCGGCGTTGCTGTTTGATACAATTGAACGCCCCTCGCCTGTTACCTCATCCTCGCCGCACGGAGCAGAATTCCATGGTTGACCAACCCCAACAAGCTGATCAGCGATCGTTCGTTCGACGTCGGGCGGTCCCCCTGCTCGCGGCAGCGACGTTGACGTCGATTTTCGTGGCGGCGTATTTCGCCGGCCAGACCCACGCCTTGAGGCAAGCCAATCAGGCGACGACCGCACAGGCGGCCGCGAGCGGTGTGGATCTTCCCTCGGGATTGAAATTGCCGACCCTGGACGCCACGGCCGCCTTCTCCAGCGAAAAATTCTCGATGGCAACCGGATTCGTCAGCACCAATGCCGAAGGCCTGTTTGTGTTGGACCACAATTCGGGTTTGTTGCAATGTTCTGTCATGTATCCCCGACTGGGCCAATTCCTGGGCCTGTTCGTCGTGAATGTCCATGACGCCCTGGGGACGGGGAAAGGCGCCGAGTACATGATGATGACGGGACTGGTCGACATGCCCAGCAGCAACAGCAATCCCCTGGCCTCCTCGGTGGTGTATGTCCTCAATACGACCACCGGGATGTACGCCTGTTATTACATCCCCTTCAATCGCAGCTTGATGAATGCCAACAAACCCCAACAAGGCAACTTGGTCCTGTTGGCAACCGGCAGTGCGGACCCGGTCGTGGACCGCGACGCGATTCGCTAAACGCTCCCTGGCTTGATACATCAAAAGGACTTGCATTGGCTCACGGATTGAACCCGGCGCAATCAGACGCCGTCGAAACACTTTCAGGTCCCCTGCTGGTGCTGGCCGGCGCCGGGACCGGAAAGACGCGGGTGGTGACGTTCCGCATCGCCAACCTGATCCGCCACGGCACGGCCCCCGATCGGATCCTGGCGGTCACGTTTACCAACAAAGCCGCCGGCGAAATGAAGGAACGCGTCGGCGAGCTGCTGGGCTATGCCGGTAAACGAAAGAAGCGGGGCGAGAAACGCCCCGAACCGACGATCAGCACGTTCCACGCCCACTGCGTCCGCGTGCTCCGGCGACACGCCACGGCACTCGGCTATCCGGCAAAATTCTCGATCTACGATCGCAGCGACCAGGAATCCCTTGCGCGCGAAATCCTGCGACAGCTGCGGCTTCCCGGCACGGCGCTCAAACCCGGAGACTTGCTGGGGATCATCAGCAACTGGAAAAACGATTCCATCCACCCCGACAAAGCGCCCTTGGTTGCCTCGACCGATAAAGAGCACCTCGCCGCGGCCGGCTACCGACGCTACCAGGAAGGACTCAAGACGCGCGGCGCGATGGACTTTGATGACCTGCTGTTGCAGACCGAAGTCCTGTTCGATGAGCATCCCGAGATCCGTGACGCCGAGGCGGCGAAGTTTGATCACGTGCTGGTCGACGAA
Source organism: Stieleria sp. (assembly GCF_041595215.1). Lineage (NCBI taxonomy): Bacteria > Pseudomonadati > Planctomycetota > Planctomycetia > Pirellulales > Pirellulaceae > Stieleria > Stieleria sp. The sequence continues at coordinate 5,571 of NZ_JBFHKV010000016.1, forward strand.
TACCAAGACACTAACGGCAGCCAGTACCGGATCACCAAACACCTCGCCGGCAAACACCGCAACCTGTGCGTCGTCGGTGACGATGACCAGTCCATCTATGCCTGGCGTGGGGCCGACGTGACCCACATTTTGAATTTCAAGAATGATTGGCCCGATGCGAAGATCGTTTGCCTGGAAGCGAACTATCGAAGCTGTGGGTCGATCTTGGAAATGGCCAACCGGCTGATCAAGTTCAACGCCACACGTCACGATAAAGTCCTCCGCCCTTCGCGCCCCGACGGCATGCGGCCTCGGATCGCGCAGCACAAGGATGAAACGAAAGAATCGCAGTCGGTCGTCGGCGAGATCAAACACCTGATTGAAAACCAACACGTCCAGCCGCGTGACATCGCGATCTTGTTTCGCACCAACGAACAGCCCCGTCTGTTCGAAACCGAATTGCGCAAGGCCGATGTTCCCTATGTGATGCTGGGAAGCCAATCGTTCTTTGATCGCCGCGAAGTCCGTGACATGGTGGCGTACCTGAAATGGATCGACCAACCCGATGACGAAGTGTCGTTGCTTCGCATCATCAACACGCCGTCGCGCGGGATGAGCCCCAAGAGTGTCAAGACGTTGATGGAGCACGCCGTCGCCGACGGGGTCTCGATCTGGCAAGTGATGCAGCGTCGCGACATCGTTGCGGATTTGTCCCCGGCCGCCCAGCGTGGCGTCGCCGATCTGCAATCGGTCTACGCCGACGTCACCGCGCGGGCCAAGAGCGAGTCGCTGACCGCGGCCATGGAAACGCTGCTGACGCGGACCGCCTACGCCGATGAAATCAACCGACTGTACGACGAACCCGAAGACCGTCAAAACCGCATGGCCTCACTCGGCGAAGTAGCCAACGCGATCGGAGCGTTTGAAGACAATCGCGAGGACGCCGATCTGACCGGCTTCCTGGCCGACATCGCGCTGTCCGGCCGTGAAATGGGAAATGAAAAGGACAAGCTGGCGATGCAAAACGCCGTTTGGCTGCTCACCCTGCATGCGGCCAAGGGGCTGGAGTTCCCGGTCGTCTACATGGTCGGCATGGAAGAAGGCTTGTTGCCACACTCGCGGAGCGTCAAATCGGGACGCGAAGAAGACATCGCCGAAGAGCGACGATTGTGTTACGTCGGCATCACTCGGGCCCAAGAACAACTGACCCTCTCGATGGCCCTGACGCGACGCAAATGGGGCAAGCCACGCCCGACGATCCCCAGCCAATTTCTCTACGAAGTCACCGGCCAAGCGACCAACCCCCACCAGTTCCGCAAACAAAGAAAAATGGCCGGTCGGTAAATGCGGACGCGAAAGGCAATCCCACAGATTGTCATGCAAATGGTGGTCCGCGGATCTATGTCGCCGTGTTGGGGGGGAAACTCAGGTCGTTCACAGTGGTGACGATCGAGAAATCCACACGTTCGGATCGCAAGCCGACGTTTACATCTCATTCACGTCACTACGGGGCGTTCGATTTTTCGTTGAATCTTGCCTGGAATCGTAGACAAAGGCTTCGTTGGGGAAAAGCCAGACGAGTGCCTTGGAACCATCCGGAGAGATCAACAGACTATTTCCTGGGATCATTTCTTTCAGGGACGCTTGCCTGAGTTCCAGCAATTGTCGATTCGTGGGCAAGTGCCAGATTCGGATCGCACCGTTGATGGCCAGGCTGAACAATCGCTCTCCATCGGGGTGAAATCTTAAGTCATTTAGTCCGCTGCTATCACCCGTTAACTCTGACACCAACGATCCAGTCTGGACGTCCCACAGTCTGATTTGGCGACCGTCATCTCCGGCGGCAAGGGTCGCGTCATCTGGACTGAATTGCATTACTTTCACCGGTCCCCGCGAACGCGGAAGCGTATGTGTGAGGCGTCGGCGTTTCAAGTCCCAGATTTCGATCGTGTCTTCGGGTTTCGTCGCGAGCGCAAGCCACCGCCCATCACCTGACAATGCAATCGCATTGCACCGTCGAGTCGGCAATCCTGCTGCCGGTTTGAACGACGGCAACTGAAACCAGTCGAGTCGCTGATCGGTATGCACGCAAAGAAGTTGCCCATCGCCGGAAACGGCCAGCGCTTCGATCGGCGCCTCGATGCCGTCGAATCGAAATTGCTCCGACAGGTCCGCCGTTTTGAATTTGCGAATCGATCCGGAATGCCATCCCGCCCACAGATCACGACCATCCGGGTTGGTCGTGATGGCCGAAACATGACCCTTTGCGGGGCGTTGCCGCTTTTCTTTTAGCCCAGCATAGTCCCAAAGACGAAACATCACTCGATCCGAAGAGCCGTTCGTGACAATCGCATCGCGAGGGACCTCGATTGTCGCGAAGGTCTCCTCGTCGACCGGCACGCCCGAAGTAAACGCAGTGCCATGGCCGAAGGGCATCGCACGCGTCGAGGTAAGTTCGTCGATTTTCCAAACGCGAATCCGACCAGTGATCGTAGCTGTCACGATATTCTGGCCATCAGGTGAAAAGCAAAGTGACGTAATCTTTTCCTCGTGGGCACACCAACTGATCGGATCGCGTCCAGCGTCCGTCCAAGGGGGAGTCGTGGAGGGACGGATCGGCCAGAGACGCACGGTGCCGGCACGGTCGGCGTCGGCGCCCCACTTTCCGTCTTCGGAGATGTCGACCGCGTCAACTGCATCCAGGTGAGGCGAGACGAACAGTTCATCCTGCCCATCAATCCGAAACCCGTAAGCTCCCTGAATCAGCGATCCGGCAACCAACCATTTTTCGTCCGGGGAGAAATTGACACTGGTGAATCGGTAAAAACGTTGAATGACCGCGTGGGGGCTGTGCGATCCCGTCTCATCGATGCTCCAAAGTCGCAGCGATCGATCGCGACCAACCGACGCGAGAAACCGGCCGTTCTTCGAGACGGCCAGGCAATCGATACGTTTTTCATTGCCCGCGATTTCGCTGACCCGATTACCGGTGGCCGCATCCCAAACTCGAATGTTGGGGTCAGCGTCATCACCGGACGAAATGATCCAGTTCCCATCGGCTGAAAAGACCACGTCTGTCGCAGGCCCGTTGTGGGCGGCAATACGGACGGTTTCCTTTCCGGTGTCGACGTCGTAGACCGAAACGACTCCTTCGGCCGTTGCCATCGCGAGCCGGGTGCCGTTGGGGGCGAACGCAAGTCCGTTGAGTCGACCGAAAGGCAGCCGTTCGCTGAGCCGTGTTTGGAGATCCGTCGCATCATACAGACGTAGCACTCCATCATCACCGCCGGATGCAAGCCATCGCCCGTCGGGTGAATAGCTGATGCAAGCAACGGCGCCGTCGTTATCATGCACCTCACGATGCTTGATGTCGACCATTCCTTTCAAATAGTGATACTCAAAACCATGGACGTGATCGCTACCGGGACGAACCGGATTTCGTTCCACCAGTAATCTGAGCTGTCTCATATCGCCGCTGGCAGCGGCCTGTCCGGCCAATCGCATGTCGGATGCGTACGCAAGCTGTTCGGTGACGTGTAGGTTTTCGATTGACTGGGCGAGTGACCGATTGAGTGACGCGTTCAAAGTGCGAACCCGCGCATCCCGACTGATCAGAGTCGCGTAAACAAGCATCGAAGCGAAGACGATGGTTGTCACCAGCGCGGCTTGAGGTGGATTGCGTTTTGCCCAGAGCCAACTTCGACGCCCAGGGCCCAGTCGCCGTGCGCGAATCGGTTCAGCCCGTTCATATCGCTTCAGATCTTCCGCCAGCTCCTTGGGATTTGCGTAGCGGCGGTGCGGCGACTTTTCAAGGCACTTCATCGCGATCGCCTCTAAATCGCGGGGGACCGCGGGATTGCGTTGGCGAACCGAAGTCGGCACCGCGTTGATGACTTCAGAGATCAGCTCGGCTTGGGCCGTCGATTGAAACGGAACGGTCAGGGTGAGCAATTCGTACAGCGTGACACCAAGTGAGTAGACTTCGGCAGGAGGTCCGACGTCCTTGCTGCCGCGAAGCTGTTCAGGTGCCATGTATCGCGGCGTCCCCAACATCGACCCCACGCTGGTCTCGAATCCCGAATGCTCGTCAAAGACTTTGGCCAATCCGAAATCCGACAGTTGGACAATGTACGGAAACGTGTCATGGACCTGTTCGCGACTCTGCAGCAAGATGTTTGACGGCTTGATGTCGCGATGCAGGATGCCCTGCTGGTTGGCGTGGTGAACGGCGTCGGCGAGCTGCGCGACGATCCGTGTGGCTGTAGCCGGATCCATCGGCCTTGTTTGTCCAGTCAGCCATTCGCGCAGACTCGGCCCGTCGCAATATTCGCGGGCAATGAAGTATTCCAGCCCGTCCGCCTTGGCGTCCAGGATCGGCACGATGTGCGGATGGTGCAACCGCGACACCGCGTGAGCTTCGCCCAAAAAACGATTCAGCAAGGCGTCGGAAAGCAGGACATGCGGTTTGGGGATCTTGAGCGCGACGCGCCGCCGCAACAGCTCGTCATGGGCGAGATAAACCGAAGAAAACGCCCCTTTCCCGACACATTCAAGCAGGGTAAATCGGCCGAGGCGGAAAGGCCCTTCACCGGCATCAAAGATGGCGAGCGCATTCTGCAACGCCGCGCCGTCGGTCACCCCCGGCTTTCTCGGAAATGCCTCATCGAGCAGCTGGAGTGTCTGAAACAGGGAGGAACCGGCACTGATTGCTTCCGACGAACCGTCCGACGGCGGCGACTTGCGACGGCCGCTTTGGAGAGGTTCAGGGTTCGCGTCGTCATCGTGCATGGAGGTGGTCACTTGAGGTCTTCGGAAAGGCTGCGTTTGAGCTGCCGAAGTGATTTGTGCCAACGTTTGCGAGCCGCTTCGTGAGAAATGCCCATCCGATTGCCGATTTCCAAGAACGACAAGCCCTGTTCATGACGCAGCAGCACAATCATGCGAGCATCGGACGGCAAGCGATCGATGTGTGCCAGCATACGTTCGATACGATGTTCTTGCACCGATCTTTCTGCTAGGTCTCGAGCCTCGAGTTGCTCTGCCCACTGGATCGGTTGTTCGTCCGCAAGCCGACGCTTGGCCGATGTGACGTAGCTGCGATGGACGTCCACCATCCGATGTTTCAGGATCGCGACGAGCCAGCGGACCAAATCGAGTTCGGAAGTGCCTTGAAAATCCTTGAAATTTCGGGCGGCATTCAGGGTCGCGTCCTGGACCAGGTCTGACCCGCTGCATTTCGGCCGAATTTGGCTGTTCACCAAGTCGTTCGCCACGCTGAGCAAATAGGGGCGGACTTGTTGCAGCAGCTGACCGAGCGACGCTTGGCAGCCACCACGGGCGTCATCCGCCAACCGCCGAAACCTTGCGTGTTCGGTCATCAGGGCCGCTTGAGAAAGAGGATTCCGTCCAAAACAAGACGCAACGGTTTCACCCCAAAGCCAAACAGTATCAGCTTTAACGAGCCCGTTCAACACTTTAGCGATGTACTTCGATGCACGGATGAACAAATCTGGAGAATTTGACACGAAAATGGTTGGGATGTTCCGCAGCACTACGTTTATGGGCATGCAGGGTCAGCGGATGCTGTTGTTGCACGCTTTGGGGAAACAAAGAATCTCAACAGAGAAAGATGACCGTCACCATGATGCATCAAGAAAGGGCGGGCAGATCCGCCAATGGATTTACCCTGGTCGAGTTACTGGTGGTGATCGCCATCATCGGGATCTTGGTGGGGTTGTTGCTGCCGGCGGTTCAAGCGGCGCGTGAGGCGGCGCGACGGATGTCCTGCCAAAACAACGTCAAGCAACAATGTCTCGCGTTGCAGAACTATCATGCTCAATTCAAACGACTACCTTCGGGATCGCGATTCGCCAAAGATCGTGGTCCGGTCGATGGTGTGGGAGGGGCTTGGACATCGATTCTGCCCCATCTGGAACAAAGCGCCACCGCCGGAAAGATCGATCCCGCCGTGCCATGGTACCTGATCAAGCCGGAGCTCGCCGAACTCGTCTTGCCTGTGCTGTTGTGCCCTTCGGATATCACCGACCAGCGGCACACCCACCCGTTCATTTCGGTGATGAACCTGCCCTGTGGCGAATGGTTCGGAAGCAACTCGTATGCGATGAGCGCCGGTTACAGCGACGCCGTCACCTACACCGCCGGCATGAGACCGAGGAAGCACACGCTTCACACCGGTGTCTTCGGATTCCAGTCGGAAACCCCATTCACGCGGATTCTGGACGGACTTTCCAACACCTTTGCCATCGGTGAAGCGGCATCGGGTTTTCCGCTCTGTGAGGGAATCGGTTGCACGACGCCGATCGTTCCCGCCGATCAGCCGCTAGCGGACACAAACACCGTACACAGTTGGCTGATCGGTGCTGCAACTCCGTCGGTTTTCTTTGACCAAGGAATGCGTTATGCCGGGGGCTACGGAAGTACCGTCGAACCGCTGAATAAATCTCCGGTCACGGACTCGTACTACGATGTCGCCGATATGACCAACCAGACACCCAGTTGGCAAGGCGGACCGCACCGGCTCAGCAACTTTCGAAGCTACCATGTGGGCGGAGCAAACTTTGGTTTTTGCGACGGAAGCGTTCATTTCATCACCGAGTCGATCGACATGAAACTCTATCGTGCTCTCTCCACCGTGACGGGACGTGAGATCGTCCAGCTTCCTTAGCCGCGGCAGCGGTTCAGGGTGAGCGGTTCAGGGTGATTGGGACGTCGGTTGGACATCGATGTCGTGATCGATGTTGCGAATGCGGTTCTCCATGTCGGCTATCAGCAGTTCGGCTTGCTCCCGCTGTTGCCGGGCGTTTGGTCGACCCAATGCTTCGCCTATCCGGCCGCATTCCAGCAGCGACTTGGCATACTGGTATTTCGACCTCCTCTGTTGCGCCATCTCGCAACTTCTGCTCGCGTAATGGTACGCTCTTTTCAACCGTCCAAATGCGGCGTGCGACAGAGCGAGTTCTCGGAGCGCGTGCGGCAAATTGAACTTTGCCACCGATTCGAATTTGACCGCTCGCCTTGCGGCACGCAACGCACGAATCTTCAGCCAGCGCCCTTCGATCGGATCGGATGATTGAATCGCCGACGCGTGCTCCCGCAGCGCCTGGGCGTAGTGGGTGTAAGCGGTTCCGGGAGCGGCTGAACTTGGGCGAATCGACCAGGAGAAAGGCTGCAGCTGATTCATGCTCTCCAGCGCGTGTTCAGCGGCGACCAGCGATTCTTCGGTTCGGCCGTGAAATCGATGCCAATGACTTTCGGCAATCCTCAGAAAGGTCGTTAAGCTGAGATCATCGGGCATCCTTTCAAACCGCCCGAGCAGTTCTTGAAGAGGAAGATTGCCTTCGGTCGTAATTGCCCACAGCGTGACCGCCATCTGCGTTATTTTGGGCTGCCGAAATTCCAACGACGTTTGAATCGCGAGTTTCGTGGCCTCCACCGCGGCTTCGGGATGACCGAGCATCGTCTCGATCCAGCCGATGACATACTGACACATGCAACCATTCCAAGCATCCCGGACGCGAAGATTGAGCTGCAGGCTTCGTTTTCCCGACTCCAATGCATCTTCATAACAGCCAAACTTGAACAGTGTTCCAGCTGTGAGATAGAGTGCACGCGCTTCAAGAGCCTGATCATTGAGTTCGCGTGCAATGTCGAGTGCTTGATCGAAATGCCGTCTCGAATCACGTTCGTTAAAAAGGTGCCATCCCGTCGTCATGCCGTGGACGAGATGTGCATGCGCCCTGAGATGCGGGTCGGACACTCGATCCAGCAAACCGATTGCAGTTTGACTTGCCCAGAGCGCACGAAGCGGATCTCGGAAAACACAGGGGTAGATCAAATGCACCAGAGTCTGAGTGAGCAGATTGGTTTCCCAAGTTGCGGTCCCGTTCTTCTTCGCGTATTTCGTCACCCTCCCCGCGACAGTCCTGGCCAGCTTGGAACGCAGGGTCGCCACGACAAATCCCAACTTTGTTTTTGGCACCTTGACGCCAAGGTTCTCAATGATGGCACAACGCGCGGCAATCGAGTCGATCAACGAACCCGTTTTGTAGACAATTTCCGCTTGTTTGGCCTTCGCTCGAATGACCTGCACTTCGGCCACCGCCAGCCCGACTGCGGCTTCAAGGTTCTGGTTTGCCAGATCGTATCTCCCCGCTGTCAGCTGCGTGTCCCCGAGACCCTTGGCGATGCGATACCGGTAAATCGGAGGAAAGTCTTGGGCCATCGAGTTTGCTGTCTCGTACTTGTCGACTGCGATCTCCAAAGCGTGTTGGGATTTAGCGTTTTCGGCAGCAAGCAACGAATAGACACTTGCCTGAGGAATCGATTGAGCCGCCGCAAAGTGGTAGGCGAGGTCAAAGACGCGCCGCGGACAATGTGCCGCAATCTGATCGTCAAGCTTTGCGTCACGAATCGTCGCAACCAAGTCGGCGGACTCAATACCTTCGCTCTTCTCAATGGCCTCACCGATCCGGCGATGCAGGTCCCGTCGTCTCTCCGAGGAGAGATGACTCACGACACTTTCTCGGATCTTATCGTGATAGGTGTCGACCAGTTGACCTTCATGGTTTTCGACGATCCGTACCAGTCGCTCCGATCGCATGTGGGTCAGAGTGGAAAACGCGGATGTTGGCACCCCGGCCGCGTCAGCAGCTTCTTCTAGCAGGATCGCCTGATTCGACGTTGAGATCACTTCTAACAAGTCAGCCGCCGAAGCCGGCAAAACGTCAAGCCGCCTTCGGATCACGTCCGTCAACGAGATCGATGTGACGGCGTCGTTGCCGGCTCCAAGGCTCTCAATCAGCTGGTCGACAAGGTAGGCATTTCCTCCGGTGATCGTATGCAACTGTCTCGCCCCTCGGCGTATTTCCTCGGAATCATGTTGCAATCGATTTGCAACGAGCAATTCACATTCCTCGACGGAAAGCGGGCCGACGAAAACGGTGTGAAGTTGCGGCGCGTCTGTCCGGCCGTCGGAAAGTGCCTTCCACGTTCGCAAAAAGTGGCTGTCCGACGCTTCGGCGTCTCGGACACTTCCGATCAGCAGGATGCAGGCGGGATCGGGAGGTGACAGCAGATCCATCAGCACTGAAGCGCTGTCGGAATCGCCCCACTGTAGGTCGTCAATGAAAAACACGGTGGGCGAGACTCCGCCAACTTTTTGAAGCAAGATCTTGAGGGCATTGAATGCTCGGTTCCTGACCTGCTGTGCATCGAGTTGAGTGGCGTTTCCAAGCGGTAGTTGAGCAATGGAATCAACTCGCATCAGTACGGGAAACAACCTCGCCAACATTACAATATCCGGCTGCAGCCACTCGGCGATGTGTTCCGCAGGTCGTGATTTAAGAAAGGCAACGAGAGGATCAATCAGACTGTCGATCGCCTTAAACGGGACCGATTCCCGATCGTAACAACGACCCGAGAAAAGGTGGACGTCTTGATTCCGCCGCAGACGCTGCAAAAACGTTTTAATCAGCGCCGTTTTTCCTTCACCGCTTTTCCCTTGCACCAATGCCATGATCGGTTGATGTTGACGCTGTCCTGCCGAAAAGGCTGCTTCCAGTTGGGAGAGTTGCGATTCTCGCCCGATCAGCGATTCGACAGGTGGTCGATTCAAGCCGGTGGAATCTTCGTCCGTGGACGCTTGGATCGTCGACTCGGCTTCCACACCGAGCGATTTCGAGAGCTGTTCGGCCGTGGGGCGTCGATCAGGATCGCGTTGCAGCAACGCATCAACCAACGCAGCAAGGTCCGCGGGGACATCTCTGCGACCGGCCAGCTTCGGAGCGTCTTCAGTCTGCTTTCGTAACAGGAGATCGACTCCCGAGCCCTTCAGCGGAGGCTCCCCTGTCAATGATTCATACAGCATGACCCCGAACGCGTACCAATCCGTCGCCGGCGTGTGTCGTCCGACGGCTTGTTCCGGAGCGGCATAGCGTGGTGTCCCGGCGAAGTGCTTGGTACCGATGGAAACGGTGTCACCGGATGCGAGTTGCAACTCTCCCACGAGTCCGAAATCGAGAATCGTCAGGTGACCTTCTTCGCTGACCATGACATTGCTCGGCTTCAGGTCCCTGTGCGCGATGCCTCGATCATGAAGCGCAAAGATGCCACGCGCCAGTTGTTTGGTCGAACTTCGCAACCGCGGCTCATCTAGGACATCGTTGGGCCGAACATGGTCGAGAAAGTTGATTCCATCGACCAAGTCCATCGTGAAGAACCATCGGTCGCCGTCGACCTCGAGCGTCTGCATGCCGGCGAGATGCGCGTGATTGATCTCGCACAGTGAACGGAACTCACGGCGAAATCGATGCAACCGCTCCGCTTCACTGGACGATCTCGCTTTGCCGTCTTTCAATCTCGGCAACGTTTTCAGCGCGACTGGTTCATTGCGTCGCAAGTGTCGGGCTTCGTAGACGATGCCAAAACCGCCACGTCCCAGTTCGCGGACCAACGCGTAGTCGCCGATCCGGTTGGCACTCGGGACTTGCATCGAAACAGTGGCGTCGCCATGCGAATCCGGTGACGGCGAATCCGACGATCGAACACCGCCGGCCTCCATCGACATCAGCGAGTATTCGTCAAATGCCTGACGCACGACGTAGCGAAACTCGGCGAATTTTTTCAAGTAGTCGTTCGACGTCGGTGTCTCGCCCGAACGTCTACGGTAGCCGATGTCGATCTGCAACAAACTGCGAAAGAGTGTCGGTCGTGCTTCGTCGGAGACGCGTTGAAGGAACGGATCAATCGGTGGACGATCACCGGATTTCCAGCGACGACGAAAGTCGACGCAAACGGATTCGATCAGTTCAAAAACGTTGACGTCTGCCTCGCCGGCCGGCTGATTCTTCTTCATGCATTCAGGCCTCGACCATCCATCACGATGCTTGGGACACAGGTCCCGCGGCCGCGGCTTCTCGGGCCGCTTTGGCGGCTGCGTGATGGGACAGCCGATCCACGCCCAGGTAATCCAGTTCGGCGTCGGGAAGCACGCAGCCGAGCTGCTGGAGGATCCTCAAGCCACGCTCGCGATCGGCGGTTGCATCGGGATGATCCAGCATCGATTTGTCGATCAGGGCGCGGGCGTGTTCGTATTTGGCACCGATCTTCGTGGCGGCGGCGATCGCCTTGTTGAACGACTTGATCGCTCGTCTGCCGCGTCCCTTGCTTGCCAACAATCGACCGCTGACTCGGTGCGCATGGGCGTGGTTGTTGGGGAAGAGTCTGCCACTGAATCTCGCCACAAACGCGGAGGACGTTGCATACCAACGATCCCTCGAGGAAATGGCGCGGCGTTCCTGTTTTACCCAGTCGGTACCCAACACGGCCTCCACATACAACGGAAACGCGGCGACAGTGATCTCCATGAACCGCGTCGGTGGAATCAATTTGATCGACTTGGAGAGCGATTTTCGCGACTGGACAAACTTTGAAGCCTGTAACTCAGCCCTGCCTCGCTCCAGGTAGGCGATCGGCAATGTCGTTGATGCATTTTGACTTTCCAGAATCCGAATCGATTCCTCCGCATCCCGCAGAGCTTTAGCGAAATCACCAGCTCGTGATCGGCCGTCTGCCAATCCGTACAAGCCCCAAGCGATCACAATGACATCGCCAGTTTGTCTGCCGAGCTCCAACTCGCGGTTGGCGGAAAGAATGATTTCGTTCGCATTCCCTCTCACGGACCAAAGATGGCGTTGAAAGTGGATCGCCAGTGACCATTGCCAATTGGAAGATCTTGAAAACAAAAGGTCCGCATCAATCAGCAAAGCCAATGCTTCGTCTAATTGGCCGGCGTAATAGCAACAACATCCCTCTTGATAGAGTGCGTACGCTTTGTGATCATCTGAAAGCCCTTGAACATTCTCTTTGACCACAGCTGACAATCGCTTCGCCAACCACCCAAAACCGCATATCCCAGCAAAGTGTAAGTAGCATCCATATGCAAGCGTTTTCGCTGTCGGATCGTTCAGCCTACGGGCGAGGACGCAAGAACGTAGCGTTGTGAATAGGTATGACGTGACAGCAAAATGCGACGACATGTGTCCGTATTTGGCGTAAAGCACAGCGACTGCGGCCAATTTGCTTCGGGATTCCTGCGAAGTCAACGGTAGCTCGACCGGCATCAGGTGAAACCGAATCAGTGAAGCATTCGTTCTCAACAAACCTGCCAGCATGGATCGTGGCAGTTTTTCTCCCAAAGCGGCAAGAGCAACACGAAAAACCTTCAACGACTCTTGATATTCCCCCAGTCGCCACCGTGCCTCGGCAAGCAGATACCGTGCTTGGGCCTCGTCGATGGGGGACGTGGCGAGAGTCGCAGCCTGGTCCAGGTGGTCGAGACTCGATTCGACTGACTTGGAACCGAACAGCGCTCTCCCCAGCATCATCTGTAGTCGGTAATCGCTTTCGGCACATGTGTCACCGGGCCGTAGACGTTCCGCTCGGCGCAGGTATTCTGCGGCGGCATCCATCGCATAGGTCTCGAGTGCCGCTTGCCCAGCCTGCATCAGGTATTGGAACGCTCGGGGGTCGCGCGCTTGTTCAAAATGGTGGGCTAAATCGAACGCACGAGAATGGACCGCGGGGCGATCGCCGTGCCGTTTTTGACTCTCCGATTCCCGCGATTGGGTTTCGATCGTCTCCGCGTAGGTCCGGTGTAGGCTGAGCCGCCGGTCTTCGTCGATCGACTCCAGGGTGAGCTCCCGGATTTTGTCGTGATAGGTGTCGACGAGTTGTTCCCTTTGGGAATCGACCAGACGAACTAGCCGCTCGCTGCGCATGTGCGTCAAGGTCGCCAACCCGCTGTTCGTATACCCGGCGACTCGCATCACTTCCTGCGGCGAGACGGCTTTGCCGCCAACGGCGATGGCGTGGAGCAGTTCGGAAGCCCCCTCCGGGCAACGCGCCAGTCGGTAGTCAATGATCTCGGACAACGGGCGCGAACGGATCTCGCCCGTCTCGGGGTTGAAGCCTTCGGTCAGTTGTTCCAGCAGGTAGGGGTTTCCCCTGCAATTCGTATAGAGTTCATCCACTTCCGGCTCGAGGATCGAGTAGGCATCCTTGAAGCGACGCCGAAGAATCTCGATGCATTCTGCGCGAGTCAGCGCCGCGATTGGGATTTGGTGAATCGAAATCAGGTTGGGCTGCGCATCCATGACGCTGTTCCATTCCCTCAAAAATGGACTGTCAACCATTTCGTCGCTGCGGAACGATCCAAGTAAAAGCACTGCCGGCGGCGTCGGTGGCGCGAGTAACTTACCGAGCATCTCGGCGCTGTCGCGATCTCCCCACTGAAGGTCATCGACAAACATCACGACCGGCGTGGAAAGTCCGATCGCATGCAGAAGATCCTTCAGCGCGGCGAACGCCAGATTGCGAAGTTGCTGCTCTTCGATTCCCTTGTTTGCTCGGCGGCAGCGTTGATCGATGGGTTCCACACGTCGCAGAATCGGAAACAGATGCGCGAGTTTCTCAATGTCCGGTGGCAGAATCCGATCAAGCTCGGGTTCCGACAGAGAACTCAGGTATTTGACGAGCGAATCGATTTGACTGTCGATGACTTTGAACGGAACGATCTCTCGGTCGTAGCAGCGCCCCGACAGGACCAGCATTGCCTGGCCGCGTCTCAGTGGTCGCAGAAAGCTCTCGGCCAGCGTCGATTTTCCTTCACCACTGAGTCCCGTCAGCCACACCGCCAGCGGCATTCGCCTCTCCAGCAGTTCTGCTTTGGCCGCTTCCAGCTGCGACAATTGCTGCTCCCTGCCGATCAGGAATGGCTCCGATTTCCCCTCTGCCGAATCGTTTTCCGGGGGATCGAGATACGAGTCGCTGCTCCCGTGGCTCGTCGAGTCGAATTCGATCGCCAGGGCGAGTGCGATCGCCTCGGTTTCAGTCCGCTTACGCGGATCGCGTTGCAGCAAACCATCGACAAGGCTCGCCAGGTCCAGCGGCAGCTCCTGCCGGCCGGAAAGCGGAGACGCGTCATCGTTCTGCTTGCGGATCAGCAATTCGGCCTGGGTTCCCCGAAACGGCGTTTCACCGGTCAGCGCCTCGTAGAGCATTGTCCCGAACGCGTACCAATCGGTCGCCGTTGAACGTTGCCCCAACGCTTGTTCGGGCGCGGCATATCGTGGTGTTCCGGCGAAGTGACGCGAATGCGCGCTCGCGGTCTCATCGGCGCGTTGCTCCAGTTCAGCGATCAAACCAAAATCGAGAATCACGACCCGGCCGTCGCCATCGACCATCACGTTGGATGGTTTCAGGTCGCGGTGCAGGATCTGTCGGTCATGCAAGGCGATAATGCCGTGCACCAGCTGGTTGATCGAATGCCGCAGACGCCTCTCGTCAAGCGTTCCATCGGGTCTGACGTAGGAAAGGAAATCAACGCCCTCGACCAAATCCATCGTGAAAAACCACTGGCCGCCGTCGACTTCCAACGTCTGCATTCCGACCAGGTTCGGGTGATTGATTTCGGACAGGCTTCGAAACTCCCTGCGAAATCGAGACAGCCGTTCCGGGTTGACCACTTGATCGTCGCTGCCGGTGGGCAGTGTCTTGAGCGCGACGCGGTTGCCCAGCTGGATCTGCACCGCCTCGAAGACCACGCCAAACCCGCCTCGGCCGAGTTCACGCAGCAATTCATAGTCGCCGATTCGGCTGGCGGCGGGAGAATCGACCGTATCGGGCATCTCCCGCGCCGCATCAATCGACGTGCTGATCTGTTCCTCGATCGAAACGGATGCCGAATAGTGAAACGCGTCGCCGATCACACGTTTAAAGTCGGGAAAACGGGCCAGATAATCTGCTGCCGAAGGAAGGTCTCCGGTGCGTTCCCGGTATCGGATTTCAACAGCCAACAGATTGCGAAAAAGCGTCTCGCTGGCATCCTCGGGGACTTTCCGCAGAAGCTCCTCGATCCTCGGTCGCTTCCCCGCCTTCCATTGCCGCCGAAAATTGCCGCAAATCGAATCAATCAGGTCGAAAATATTGACACTGACGTGGTCGGCGTGCTGTTGCTTGTTCAAGGTCAAACGACTCGATCTCCACTCATTTCGCCAATGGTCTCCAGAACCACAGCACGGGGACGCGATACCGCGACTCATCTCCGATCCGTGGCGGAGTGTCCCGATTCCGCATGTGTTTGAGAGATGAGGGGGGCACAACCAAGCAGACGTAAAGGGTGGTCGCGGACCAACCTTTTTTCGGCAAAAATTCGAATGTTCGGTGTCGAATCCAACGGAAAGTCATTGGACGGTTTTGACCGTGAGCTGACGATTGCCGAGCGTCTGCAGAAAGCGCGTTACATGACCGCACAATTCGGCAAATGGCACCTCGGCCCGGGGCCAAAAATCACCGAGCACGGATTCAAGCATGTGTTCAACCAAAATTCCGGTGCCCCCTTCGCGGTCAACATTGCGATTGATGGTCGCGATCGCGAGATGTCGAGACGCTGACGCAGAACCACCTGACCGAAAAGACGCTGATCTTCTACATCGGTGACAAGGGTGCCCCGCTAAAGATTCAAGAGCTCGACGCGCCCGGCGGCGGCCCTGCGTAAAACGTTCGTGCCGAATTCCGACTCGGCAGACTCCGAATCAAACTCAAATGACATGATCAAACCCCTTAAGTTCTTATGTCGATGGGGTAAGATCTTCGGGAACGAACACCTCGAAATTGCCAACCCTCCGTCAGAGATGTCATGGTCCAATCCAACGCGCTGAAGCCGAACACTCTGTTCATCGAAGTATCGGGTGCAGGTCTTCCCGAAGTGGATGGTCTGTTCGTTCCATCTACGGCTCCGCCGACCGAGTCGGAATCCGGTACCGTTTCGAGCCTTGGCTATTGGAATGGCAAGATGGCGTGGGATCGTGCCGATGGCAAAAGTGCTCGAAGTCCTGCTCTGTCCTATTCCAACAGTTACAAGTCCTGGCGA
>NZ_JBFHKV010000017.1:0-21189 GCF_041595215.1 Stieleria sp.
ATGTCGGCCATCTCCTTGACCGGCTGAAGCGCGTTGTCGACCGCAGCCGACGCGCCGCAGAGCCGCAGCATCGCCTCGTCATTTTCCGCATCGCCGACGGCCACCACGTTGACTGGTGAAACCTCGATCTCTTTCAGCGTGCGCGACAACCCGGCGGCCTTGTTGATCCCGCTGGGCAAGATCATCACGGCGTCTTTGTTGAAGATGATCTGAAGATCCAAAGCCATTTCGCGGATGACTTCAAGAGCGACCGTCTCATAGGGGTTCCACGTGGCAACGATCGCCCGCCCCGTTTCCAACCGTTCGACTCCCCGTCGCCGCAACTCCGCGACAAACGGTTCTGGCGGAGGATCGACGAGCAGCGTCTCCTCGTTGGTTTCCGGATCGTAGACTAACGCGCCATTTTCGGCGACGATCTTCACGAACAGCGACACCGCCGGAAAGATGTCCAAAATGGGCTCCAATCGTCGACCCGTGACCAAGACCAAACGCCTTCCCGAATCGCGAAGACGCTTGAGGGCATCGATGGTCGAAGGGGGGACGATCCCGTGTTCGGCGAGCGTGCCGTCATAGTCGGCCGCTAAAACATGATAACGCATAGAGTGTTCGCTTGATGCGATCGCTTCCGATCCAATCCGGTGTAGAGCACGGGCTGACGGTTACCAAAAGTACAGCGGAGAACGCCGCCACTGCCCCTTGCAAGCATCCGTGTTCGGTCTGCCGAAACGTGTTGCCCGGCGAAGGGAATCCACTGCAAGCGGCGCGCCCGATCGGCATGTGCTTTGCGACCGTGGTTTTGCGTTCGTGATTTGGAACGGCCGGCCCCTCTTGGGCACGCGCGACAACGATGAGAACGAGCTGGGTTTCCCATCACCAAGAGCAGCCGGGCCCCCATTTAGCAGTTTTGGAGAGAACAATGAAGATTGCACACTGGTCGATGGCGACTGCTCTGTGTTCTATCATGCTGGTCGGTTATCTGCCGCTGACCATGGCGCAGCAGCCAGACCCGAAAAATGAAACTTCAGCGCGTACCGCGGCGCCACAGAGAGAAGGTGGAATCCTGCGCAGCGAAATGCAGCAGGAACAGGGCGAAGACCAACAGGGGACTGAAGAAGGCATGCCGAGAACCCGTGCGGTTCCCGGCAGACGATCTGTTCCCGAAGCACAGCTTGCCCCCGACGATCAACGCCTCGCGCCTCAGTGGCAACCGCCGGATCGCCACCGCTGGAAGCTGGGCGTTTATGCATCGAACACCGATACCGGCGTGGTGGTCACACAGGTCATCCCCGGCAGCCCGGCCCGCGACGTGGGGCTGGAGCGTGGTGACCGCATCGTCGCGGTCGGAGGCTTTCAGGTCGGTTGGGTGGATGACCGTCTGTACCCGCTCGGTGCCGAACTGCAACGCCAAGCGGGGCATAACGGGCGCGTCAAACTGCTGGTGCAGAACGTCCGCAACCGCAACCTGTTGACCCTGGATGTTCATCTGGAGAGCCGCCACGGCAGACGCGCCAGGATCCAGGACGCCGGATTGGCACAACCTTTGCCATAAAGAGACAGAAGTTTGCAACCGAAATGCTTCGGTCGCGCTGAGTGGGAGTTCGTTCACTCCTTCCGCGACCCGAGATCAAAAACGTAGTCGAAGGAAAATCAAAATGGTCACAAGACAACAAGCCAGTGGGCAATGGAACCAGATTCACGGTGCCGTCCAAAAGAAATACGGGCAGGTCACCGACGATGAATTGCGAGAAGTCGAAGGCGACAGCGAGCGATTGATCGGGTTGATCCAAAAGAAGGCCGGTGTGGCACGCGAAGAGGTCGAGTCGTTCGTCCGCAAGGTCTACCAGGACTGTGGAGAAACCTGTTCGAACCTGACCGAACGCGCCGGTGAGTACGCCCAGGCGACCCGCGACCAGCTGCGTCAAGGGTACGAAGGGACAACCCAGGCCGTCGCCAAGCACCCGTTGGAATCGGTCGTCACTGCTCTTGGTGTCGGCCTGCTTGCGGGAATTGCAATCGGCTACTCACTGGCAGCCGATCGCTACCGACAACCCACCTGGCGCGAACGCTTCTCCGGACGTTGAAAGCGTTGACACCGGTTTCCCATCATTCCCGGCAGCAGGACGCTCTGAATCCTTACCCCATTTCCAGCAAGAAGAAGCGATACCCATGAGTACATCGACCACCCAACAAAAGAATTCCACCGACAACAGCCGCAGCCAGGGTGATTTCACACAGGCCGCGACGGAAGGTCTGCAAGAGTACGGCAGCCACTATGTTGCGGCCCCGGCCAAGGACGTCGTCAAACTGTTGAAAAGCTACGCAGAAGAGAAGCCCGACGTCGCAGCGATGTGGTGCTTCGCCTTCGGCGTCATCGTCGGCTGGAAGCTTCGCGGCTAGGCCTCGATGATGGACGCGCACGAGACTTCGATGCAGGCGGTCGTTTACGACGACTACGGAGACGCGAGTGTGCTGCGGCGCACTCATGTCCCTGTCCCCGAGCGGGGACGCGATGAGTTGCTGATCGAAGTCCGTGCGTCCAGCGTGAATCCGATTGACTATCGCATGCGAAGCGGCGAGATGAAGGGTTTGCTGCCAGGCGGCTTTCCCCGCATTCCCGGTTATGATGTCGCCGGAGTGATCATCGAATCGGATGAGCGTGGTCCATTGCACGTCGGTGATCGGGTGATGGCGTTTTTGGATTCCGTGGTTGGCGGCGCATGCGCGGATTTCGCCGTGTGCAGTTCGGACGTCGCTGCGAAGCTGCCCGATAGCATGTCGTTTGAACACGCCGCCGCGATCCCGCTGGCGGGAACGACGGCACTGCAGTCGCTGCGTGATCACGGCAAAATAAAATCCGGACACCGTGTGCTGATCAATGGTGCCAGCGGCGGCGTAGGCGCCTTCGCGATCCAGATCGCCAAGTCCTATGGTTGTCACGTCGATGCCGTCGCCAGCGGTGAGAACCGGGAATTCTGTCTCTCTCTCGGGGCCGATCATTTTTACGACTACGAAACGACCGACTTCGTGCAATCCGACGAACGCTGGAACCTCGTGTTTGATGCGGCAGGCAAATCGGGTTACTGGGATTCGCGGTCCGTCTTGCTTGACGGAGGTCGATACGTCTCCACCGAACCGGACGTCAAAGGAATGCTGATGACGATCCTGACGTATCCGCTCGCGAAATCCGGCAAGGTGATGCTCGCCAAGCCATGCGGAGACGATCTGCGAACACTCATCGACCTTTACGAGCGCGGCAAATTGACCGTCACGCTCGACAGCACGTTTCCGATGTCCGACGCGGCGTCCGCCCACCGCCGCGTCGAGACGGGAGTCGACCACGGAAAAGTTGTGCTGTTGAACTGATCGACCGACAAGACGTGCGGCACGGCTTTTGCGTCTGTGCGGCTCCCTGTTTGAGTCGATTGACGACGGCCGAGAATTCTCTCAACTCTCGGATCAAGGCCACCGCTGCCGCCGCAGAACGATTCGTGCTGGACACTCATTGGCCAGCCTGGTCGATTTTGTTTCACCTTCGATCGAAGGTTGCGCCGTCAGAGACCAAGTTTGGAAACGCGAACATTAAAAGACATCGAATAAGGTCGAACATGGCAAAAAAAGGCAATGCAGCTTCCGGCTCGAAGATCGGCAACGGGGGCGAATTACATCAGACCGTTTCCGGTGACGGTCAGCGGCTGACAACCAATCAGGGTGTTGTGGTTTCTGATGACCAGAACACACTCACCGTTGGACCTCGCGGTCCTCAACTGCTGGAAGATTTCATTTTGCGTGAGAAGATCACGCACTTCGACCACGAACGAATTCCGGAACGCGTCGTCCATGCCCGCGGGTACGCAGCGCACGGATACTTCCAGGCGTACAAGGGCAACAGCAAGCTGACCAAAGCCGCGTTCTTGCAAGACCCCGAGGCGCAAACACCGGTCTTCTGCCGTTTTTCGACCGTTGCCGGCAGCGCCGGATCGCCCGACCTGGCACGCGACGTCCGCGGGTTTTCGGTGAAGTTCTACACGTCCGAGGGAAACTACGATTTGGTCGGCAACAACATGCCGGTGTTTTTCATCCAGGACGCGATCAAGTTCCCCGACCTGATTCATAGCGTGAAGCCGGAACCTGATCGTGATTTCCCACAAGCTCAGTCGGCGCACAACACGTTTTGGGACTTCGTGTCGCTGAATCCCGAAAGCATGCATATGCTGATGTGGATCATGTCGGATCGCGCCATCCCGCGATCGTTCCGCATGATGGAAGGCTTTGGCGTCCACACCTTTCGCATGATCAACAAC
Source organism: Stieleria sp. (assembly GCF_041595215.1). Lineage (NCBI taxonomy): Bacteria > Pseudomonadati > Planctomycetota > Planctomycetia > Pirellulales > Pirellulaceae > Stieleria > Stieleria sp. The sequence continues at coordinate 4,302 of NZ_JBFHKV010000017.1, forward strand.
AAGGGCGAGTCCAAGTTTGTGAAATTCCACTGGCGCCCGAAACTCGGCACGTTTTCGGTGATTTGGCCCGAAGCCGTGCAGATCAACGGCGCCGATCCCGATTTCCATCGCCGTGATCTGTGGAATGCGATCGAGGCCGGCGATTTTCCGGAATGGGAATTGTCCGTGCAGGCGTTTAGCGAAGACGAAGCAAACGGTTTTGATTTCGACGTGCTTGATCCGACAAAGTTAATTCCCGAGGAACTGGTACCGCTGACACCGCTCGGAAAAATGGTGCTCAACCGCAACGTCGACAACTTCTTTGCCGAGACCGAGCAGGTCGCATTCTGCCCTTCGCACGTCGTCCCCGGAATCGATTTTTCCAACGACCCGCTGCTGCAAGGTCGGCTGTTCTCGTATCTCGATACTCAGCTCTCACGTCTGGGAAGCCCGAACTTCCATCAGATCCCGGTCAACAAACCGAAGTGTCCGTTCGCGAACTTCCAACGCGATGGCCACATGCAGATGGAAGTGCCAACGGGCAACGTCGCCAACCAACCAAACTCGCTGGACGATGGTGCGCCGCGTGAAGACCCGAAACACGGATTCACCTCCTTCGGATCCCAGGAGAGCGGCCAAAAGCTTCGCATTCGTCCGGAGAGTTTCGCCGATCACTACACCCAGGCGAGGCTGTTCTGGGTGTCGATGACAGCTGCCGAACAGCGGCACATCGTCGGCGGCTTTGCGTTCGAACTTGGCAAATGCGACCAGGTGAAGATTCGCACGCGAATGTTAGGGCATTTACAAAACATCGACCGGGACCTGGCCGAACAGGTTGCCGACGCATTGGGGATGAAAGGCAGCGCCGACAAAATCAAACCCAAGGTTCCCGTCGGTGACCCCCAGCCGTCTCCCCCGCTTTCTCAGTACAGCGTCGCGCCGCAGACTTTGGCAGGGAAAAAAATCGGGCTACTGACGACTGACGGGGTCGATGCTTCGGTCTATCAATCACTCGCCAAGTTGGCTGAAGACGAACAGGCGACACTGGAAATCGTCACTCCAAAGGCTGGTCCCATCAAGACCAGCAAAGGTGAAACGGTGACGCCCGATCACTTTTTGGCCGGCGGCCCCTCGGTCCTGTTCGACTGCGTGGTGGTTGGCCCAGCCGCAAGCCAATCAGAAACGTTGGTCGCCAATGCCGATGCGATCGACTGGATCCGCGACGCGTTCGGTCACCTGAAGGTCATCGGATTCAACGACGCAGCAAAACCGATGTTCGAAAAAGCATCCGTTGCGATCGACGCCGATGAGGGCGTAGTCGACGTCAGTGGGGGGAACTTTGACGCGTTCACCACGGCTGCCAAAAAGCATCGCATTTGGGATCGAGAGTGTTAGAAAGACAATTCTCAATCCATTTCGTACGGACCAATGATGAACAGACCCGGGACAAACCCGGGACAGGCCCACCCCACAGGAAACTCTGATGGCTACCCAAACCTCACAATCGACGAAGTCAAAGCAAATCGAACTCGCCTCGCGACCTGACGGCGAACCGACGGAAGCGAATTTCAAGCAAACCGTTGTCGAGATCCCGCCGATTGCAGATGGCGAATTCTTGGTCAAGAACGAATGGATGTCGGTCGATCCCTACATGCGAGGCCGAATGAAAGCGGGTGACAGCTATGTGCCAGCTTTCTCAATCGACCAACCCTTAGAAGGCGGTTGCATCGGCAAGGTGGTTGAGTCTCGGCATACCAGCTTCAAAGAAGGCGACTACGTGCTGGGCACTCTCGGATGGCGAGAGTATTGGACGTCGACCGGTGAAGGGGTCACCCCCATTTCCAGCGATCTGGTCCCGGTACAGGCCTACCTGGGTGTGCTCGGCATGACCGGCATGACGGCCTGGGTCGGCTTGAACCGAATCGCAAACCTGTCTAACAACAGCACCGTCTTCGTCTCGGCCGCCTCCGGCGCAGTCGGTTCGGTTGCCTGCCAGATCGCCAAAGCGAAAGACTGCCGCGTCATCGGTAGTGCCGGCCAACCATCCAAGATCGAGTGGTTGAGCGGAAAAATCGGCATCGATGCCGTTATCAACTACAAGGAAACGGACGATCTGACCGCGGCGTTGAGAGAGCATGCACCCGACGGCATTGACGTTTACTTCGATAACGTCGGCGGCGACCATCTGGAAGCAGCCCTCGAAGTGATGAATGATTTCGGATGCTGCGTCGAATGTGGCATGATCTCCACCTACAACGCCACCGAGCCGCCCGCCGCCCCTCGAAACCTGTTCAAAGTCGTCAGCAAACGCATTCGAATGCAAGGCTTCATCGTTCGCGACCACATGAGCGATCAAGAGGAATTCACCCGCGAGATGGTCTCGCTGATCAAGTCCGACAAGATCGTTTGGGAGGAGTCCATTGTCTCCGGGCTGGAGAATGCCCCGGCCGCCTTTATCGGATTATTCAATGGCGACAACCTCGGCAAGCAACTCGTCCGCATCGACTGAGCTGGGGTCATCAAATGGGGTCGTCAACTGAGGTCGTCAACTGGGGTCACACGTCTCGTTCCATCGGAGACTCGCACCCTCGCATCGCATGCGAGGGCAGAATCTCCATACAGTCCGGCCGCTACCGGACTCGATCGCTGACTTGGCGCGTCTACCTGCGTGGTCCGATCAGTGTCGGCGCACCGAAGAAGATCTGTCGCAAGGGTCGGACCGGTTCAGCTGAAACGCGAGACGTTGTGATCAATCGAATCGTATTGCCGTAGACGTGCAGCGGACGTCCCGGTCGCTGATGGATCGGCATGGATTTAATTCGTTCACGGTACTCACCGGTCGCAATGATGACGGGACTCCAACCGGTCGGGGAGGCGGCTCGTCCATCATCGACGGCGAGCGAGGTGAAACCGAAAACGAGTATCAATAGGGTGGAACGCAGCATGGCCTGTAGGTCTCCGTGTGTTGAGCATCAAGAAGTGAATCAGTTCATCGGCGATGCGGGCGAGACGACACCGCCCTCGCGATGGTGACTCCACGGCAATCGGCAACTGCCGTGCCAATCGAACACCCGCCCGACCGAGGGAGTCTGCAACCGACGAATGACTCGCAGACGATTGACGACGGCGATCATTGTCGGTCCAATTCGGCTACACTTTAGGGGTTTTGAAATGGCTCGATTTTCTCGCGAGAGAACGAAGAATCGACGGCGAGAAGATGGAATGCGCAATGCTTGGTCGGTCTGACGCAGATCGCCGAAGCCGCTGCGCTCTGTGGTGTTCCTTTGGAAACGTGAAGGAGATTGAGATCGCAGTGAGCGACGGGCGGCTAAGCAACGAGCGTTGCCATGAATGATCGATCACAGAAGCTGCCGTTCGTCGTCGGCATCGGAGTTGCAACCTACCGACAGGACGCGCTGCAAGCATTGGTTGCGGCACTGGGTGACGTGCCCGGCATGGCGGTCGTGTTGGTGCCACCGTTTGATTGCCGGGAAAGCCTGCTGCGACCGAATCGGCTACAGGAATTCACGCCATCGCGGGTGATCGAGGTCGTGTCCCGGGAAAAGCTCACCACGGGCTGCGTCTTTGTCTGCCGCCCCCAGACGTTTCTCGAATTGCGCGGCGACGACCTTGTCGTCGTCGAACGCCAGGACGCAGACCTCGAATCCGGCCCGATCGACCGCCTGTTTGATTCGCTCGCGCGGCAATGCGGGGAGTCCTGCACCGGCGTCCTCTTCGCTGCTGCAAGCGAACAGGGCGCGAGCGGGCTAAAGGCGATCGGCGACGCCGGCGGGCACACCTTTGCGATCGATTCGGACTCAGTCACGGCAGCGACGGCCAGCGCTGCCGACTACATCATGCCTGTGGCGAAGGTTGCCTCGGCGATTCGAAAGCATGCGTTTCAATGGCAGAAGATCGAACAACTGCAACGGAAACGATCGACCGCTCCACTGGTTCACTCCGACTCTGGTCAGACGGATCTTCTCGACAGCATGAACATCGCCACGCTGTTCCTGGATAACCAGCTGAAGATTCAACGGTTCACTCAAGGGGTGACTGCACTTTATCAACTGAGCTCATCCGATATCGGCCGCCCGCTGCAGAGCGTGACCCACTTTGCCGTCGAGATGCCTCCGTATCCGGACGACGTCACGCTGGTCGCCAATGCACCTGTTGAAGATGAAGTCGAAACGCAAGACGGTCGCTGGTTCCTTCGGCGCGTTCAACCGTATGCGGACGACACCACTGGCCGTGGCGGGCTGGTCGTGACGTTTTACGAGGTCACGGAGCAACACCAACTCCGCATGCGATTGGCTGCAGCACATGCGGTCACAAAACTGTTGGCGGACGCGGATTCCTTTGAAACGGTGATCCCCAAAGTCCTGAAGGCTCTCCGCAGCTCCTTGTCAGCGGAAGTCTGCTTGCTGTGGAGAGTGGACGCCCAAGCAGAATTCATGACCTGTGTCGAGGCCGACGCGATCGACCGCTCCTTGCAACCGTTCGTGGATCTCAGTCGCGACATCCGGATTGTCATCGGTGAAGGATTACCCGGACAAGCTTGGCTGGACCGCGAGCCGGTTTGGTTTGAAGACATTCAAAATAAAAAAGGGTTCATCCGAGCTGCCGCTGCCAAGCAGAGCAGCCTGACCAGCGGGGTTGGGTTTCCGATCGTCGTGGGCCGCAAGTTCAAGGGTGTCATCGAAATCTACACCGCTCGAACGCTGAAGCGAGAACCCGAACTGCTTCAATTGCTTGGAGCGGTCGGAAACGAAATCGGACAGTTCATTCGGCAACGTCGACTCACCGACACGATCCGCGACGAAGAAGCTCGCAAGACGGCGATCCTTCGATCGGCACTCGATTGCGTGATCACGATGGATACGACCGGTCGAATCGTTGACTTCAATCCGGCAGCCGAGCAGACCTTCGGCTATGCAGCCTCCGACGTCGTCGGCAGACTGCTGTCCGACGTGATCGTCCCCGAGGCATTTCGTGAATCCCATCGCAGCGGATTGACCCGATACCTCCATACCGGGACGTCCGATCTATTGGGCCGACGCGTTGAGCTGACCGCGCAACGAGCCGACGGCAGTTTGTTTCCTGTCGAGGTAGCGATCAGCGTTTCCCACGGTCGCGATGGCTCGCCATTTTTCACCGGCTACCTACGCGACATCACCGAACGCAAACAGGCCGATGAGATCCTGTTGGAGCGAGCCGAAATGGCGGCGTTGCACGCGTCGTTGGCGGTCTCGTTGGCCGGCGAGGCTCCGCTGGGCGAAATCCTCAACACCTGTTGCCAGAGAATCGTCGAAGGGCTGGATGCCGCCCATGCACATGTTTGGTTACTGGACGAACAAGACCAGATGCTGGAACTGACGGCCAACGCCGGCGTCGACACCCACTTGGACGGTCCACAACGACGGGTGCCTCTGGGGAAATCAAAAATCGGACAGATCGCGGCGACCCAGCAACCGCTGCTGACCAATGATGTGTCGCATGATCCCGAGATCAGTGATTTACAGGGGTCCGGCCGGGAAGACATGGTGGGATTCGCCGGGTTTCCGCTGATCGTTGAACATCGCCTGGTCGGCGTGTTCGCGTTGTTCACCCGACACCCGCTGGCCCAGGCAGTCTTTGAGCAACTGATCCCGATGGCCGACGCGATCGCTCAGTGCATCGCCAGAAAGGAGTCTGAACAAAGGCTGGTCGATCGCGAACAGCGGTTGAATCTGGCGCTGGAGGCCGGTCGCCTGGGGACCTGGCACTGGGACATCCAGAATGATCGCGTGACCTGGTCCGACCAGATGTTCGAAATCTTCGGCTATTCGAACGACCAATTCGACGGGACGCGGGCTGGGTTTCTGGACATCATCCACCCCGACGATCAAGGGTACGTTCGCAAGCGACTCGGTGACGCCGTGACGGGAACCTGCGGATCCTACGAGATGGATTTCAGAGTCATTCGAGGTGACGACGGGCGGACCATCTGGACGTCGGGACGAGGAGTCATCGACCGCGACGAGCTCAATCGACCGTTGGGCATCACCGCGGTGGCGAGTGACATCACCGACCGCAAGCACTGGGAATTGGAACTCACCGACCGAGAGTCCCATCTCCGCAGCGTGATCGACAACACGCTCTTCTTTATCGGAGTCTTGGATGTCGACGGCACGCTGCTGGAAGCCAATGCCGTCGCGATCAACGCCGGCGGTCTGCATCGAAGTGACGTCATCGGCAAGAAATTCTGGGATTGCTACTGGTGGAACTTTGACGAAGAAACGATCGCCGGCGTGAAAGAATCGATCCGACTTGCCGCGGCGGGCGAGGTGGTTCGCTACGACGTCCAGGTCCGCATGGCGGGCGATAGCCGCATGACTATCGATTTCATGCTCAGCCCCGTTCGGGCGAGCGATGGGTCGATCACCCACTTGATTCCATCGGGAGTCGACATCAGCGAGAGAAGGGCTGCCGAAGCCGCGGTCGTCGAGCGAGAACAATTCCTGACGCTGGCGCTCGACGCCGGAAAAATGGGATCGTTCAAATGGGATGTCGTCGCAGGACACGTTGAATGGTCAGAGATGGTGTACGCCATGTACGGCTATCACCAAAGAGAGTTTGATGGCAAAGTGAGCAGCTTCTGGCAGCTCATTCATCCGGAGGACCTGGACCTCGTCAAGGCTCAGATTGATGAAGAACTCGCCAGCGATTGCGAGGACCACTTTGTCGAGTTTCGGTTGATACGACCGAGTGACGGTCGCACGATTTGGGTCGAGGAGCGGGGAGTGATCCACCGCGACGCCAAGGGTGAACCGCTGCAAATGACCGGTTTGGTCCAAGACATTTCCGAACGCAAGGTCGACGAACTGAATCTCGCCTTTCTATCCGATTTACAAACCCGGCTCGTGCCGTTGACGTCGGTCAACGAGTTGATGGCGGTCGCAACTCGGCTGACAGCGGACTACCTGGGGCTCGCTCGCTGTCTGCTCGTTGAGTTCGACCAACACGGCGAGATTGCTGATATCCTGTGTGACCATCACACCGGCGACGGTCCCAGCATGGTGGGGAAACATTCGGTACGCGACTTCCATGACGACGCCGAACGGGCGGATCTGATCGCCGGAAACCAGGTGCTCTCGGACGACGCCCAAAGCTCCCGCCGTGAGGATCGGCTGGTCAAAAGTTTCCGCGCGTTCAACATCGGCGCATTCTGCAATTCTGCCTACGTGACCGATCGCGGCACGAAGTTTGTCGTCTCCGCCCTGCACGCCGAAAAACACACCTGGCAACTCGATGAACGCAGGTTGTTGCAGGAAGTGGCCGATCGCGTCGGCATTCGGATCGAACGCGCCAGATCCGAGGAGGAATTGGCCAACCGCGAGGCGCACCTGCGACGCGTGATCAACAATCAACTCGGGCTCGTCGGCGTCATCGACCGCAACGGAATTCTGTTGGAGGTTGACGATCGGTCACTCAAGATCGCCCGCACCCGCCGTGAAGACGTTGTCGGAAAACACTTTGCCGATGCGCCGTGGTGGAGTTATGACCCGGCAGTTGCCGCCAGGATGCGTGACGCCATGCGGCGAGCGATGGCGGGCGAAGTCGTTCGGTACGATGTATCACTGTTCGCACACGGTGACGAGGGCGTGATGATTGACTTCATGATCGCGCCGGTGACCGATGACAACGGCGAGGTGGAATTCTTGATCCCGTCGGGCGTTGACATTCGCGATCGCTACCAGGCGCAGCAGCAATTGATGGAAAACGAACGTCGCGTCTCGATGGCGTTGCGCGCCGGACGAATGGCCGCCTGGGAATGGACGCCTGAAAAAAGCCACTGGGATCCCAAGCTATTTGAATTGCTGGGAAAGCCATCCATCGCCGATCCGTCACCGGAATACCTGTTCGAGTGCGTCCACCCGGACGATCTGTCGATGCTGCGATCCAGCTGGCAACGAGCCATCGACGGCGTAGACGATTATGACGTGGAGTTTCGGGTCCGCTTGCCGGGCGGCAGCATCCGCTGGCTGGCTGCGGTCGGCACCGTGATTCACAGTCCGGACGGTGGCGTCGCCGCAATGCATGGCTTGAACTGGGACATCACCGAACAAAAAGAGTCTCAGCAACGGATTCGTGATAGCGAACAACGGTTTCGCAACATGGCCAATGCCGCTCCCGCGATGATCTGGGTCAGCGACCAACACCATCAGTGTACGTTTCTGTCGCAACGTTGGTGTGACTTCACGGGGCAGACCGAACGGGAGGGCCTGGCGATGGGTTGGCTCGAAGCGGTCCACCCGGACGACCGCCAATCGACGCGACAAGCGTTTTTGGCCGCGGTCGATCGCCACGAACCATTCGAGCTGGATTTCCGTTTGCGGACCGTCGACAACAGCTACCGTTGGGCGATCGACGCCGGACAACCGCGGTTTAATGAGTCGGGTGAATTTGTCGGCTACGTCGGATCGGTGATCGATGCCCACGACCGACACGAAGCCCAATCCGCATTGCAGGAAGCGCGCGCCGTAGCGGTCGCCGCCAACGAATCCAAAAGTGCATTCCTGGCCAACATGTCGCATGAAATCCGCACGCCCATGACGGCGATCCTGGGCTACGCCGATCTGCTGGGCGACTTGATCGAAAACGAAGAAGCGAAGCAACATTTACAAACGATCCGACACAACGGCGACTACCTGCTGGAAATCATCAACGACATCCTGGACCTGTCCAAAATCGAGGCGGGAAAATTGGACGTCCAATATGAAGACTTCAATCCCCATCTGTTGATCGAAGATGTGCGCAGCATCATGGAAGTGCGCGCCAGTGAAGGGAACTTGACATTGGACGTTGAATACCAGGGCAAGATTCCCAAACTGATCAATTCCGACATCAAACGGCTGAAGCAGATCCTGATCAATCTCGTCGGCAATGCGATCAAGTTCACGCGACAAGGGGGAGTCAAGATTCGCGTTCGATATGAAGCCTCCGTGCAACAATTGCAACTCGATGTCGTCGACACGGGGATCGGCATTGCCGAGGAACAGATGGAAAAACTGTTCAAGCCATTTTCGCAGGGCGACGCGAGCGTGACCCGCAACTTCGGCGGAACGGGGCTGGGGCTGGCGATCAGCCAGCGACTTGCCGAGACACTTGGAGGAAAAATCACGGTGCGCAGCGTCGTCGGTGTCGGCAGCACGTTTACGGTCGGCATCGACACCGGAAACGTTGCGGAGTCCGACTTGGTCGACTACAGCGAGCTGGAAACCGACCGAGCGGCCAAAACGACGGCGGAAAAGGATGTGCCCACGCATCTGCCGTGGCATGTGCTGATCGTGGACGACCGCCGCGACATCCGGTTTTTGAGCAAACGCATTCTGACCCAATCGGGTGCAACGGTGGACGAATGCGAAGACGGACTGCTTGCCGTGAAATACATGTCGGGGTGCTTGGCGGGCGGCGACTGCCCGGACCTGGTCTTGTTGGACATGCAGATGCCGAACCTGGACGGTTACTCGACCGCGGCAGAACTGCGGACGCTCGGCTATACCGGACCGATCATCGCCCTGACCGCTGATGCCATGCAAGGCGACATGAACAAATGCCTGGAAGCAGGCTGCAATGACTACTTGTCCAAACCGATCGACAAGGCCGCATTGCTTCAAAAGGTTTCAGAGATGCTAACATAGGTGCAGTGGCCGTCTTGCCGAGACAACTGCCTGTGCGACGCCAGCCTACGGAAAATTGAAAATGTCCCAACCCGAACAACCCGTCAGCACGGGCATCGACACACTCGATGACATCATGCACGGCGGCTTTACCGCAGACCGTCTCTATCTGATCGAAGGCTACCCGGGCACTGGCAAAACGACACTCGCCATCCAGTTTTTGCTCGACGGCGCCGCCAAAGGTGAACGCGGTCTCTACGTCAGCCTCTCCGAAACCCGCGAGGAACTCGAAGGCGTCGCGGTCTCGCACGGCTGGTCGCTCGAGGGGATCGACATCCATGAACTTGTCGATCAAGAGAAACTGACCCAAGAACAATCTCAATACACCATGTTCGAGCCGTCAGAGATCGAACTCGGCGTGACCATCGACGGCGTCCTGGAGAAGGTTCAAGCGATCCAACCGCAACGGGTCGTCTTTGACTCGCTTTCGGAAATGAGACTGCTGGCACAGAGCCCACTCCGTTATCGACGTCAGATTCTGGCGTTGAAACAGTTCTTCGTCGGCCGCGGATGCACCACCATCATGCTCGACGACAAATCGGGTGGAGACATGGCGGTCGATCTCAACGACCAGCAATTGCAGAGCATTGCCCACGGCGTGATCCGTCTGGAACAATCGCTCAACCACTACGGGGCCGAACGCCGTTACCTGCGCGTCATCAAACACCGTGGCCGTGATTTCATCGGCGGCACCCATGACGTGCTGCTCAAACGCGGGGGGATGCAGGTCTATCCTCGCAAGACCGTCGAAACGGCTCAGTGGCAGTCGAGCGGGGACCTCATCAGCAGTGGCAATACGGAATTGGATGCCTTGCTCGGTGGCGGATTGATGGAAGGCACCAGCACGCTACTGCTCGGTCCAGCCGGTGTTGGCAAGTCGTCGACGGCAACGCAGTTCGCCATCGCAGCGGCCGAGCGAGGCGAACGAGCGGTGTTTTTCGAATTCGAAGAAAGCCAACATGCATTCCTTCAACGCAGTCGCGGCTTGGGATTTGAAATTGACCGACACATCGAATCGGGCTTGATCGAACTGCACCAATTTTCCGCCGGCGAAACCACCCCCGCCGGATTCGCGTCGCAAGTCCGACAGGCCATCAAGCCGGATACCCAGGGACGCAAGGCCACGATCGTCACGATCGACAGCCTCAACGGCTTTTTGAACTCGATGCCGCATGAGCAATTCTTGCTCATACAGCTCAACGATATTTTGCAAATGCTCGGTCGTCACGGTATCGTGTCGTTTCTGATCACCGCCCAACACGGGATGTTGGGGACGGCGATGAAAACGCCTTTGGACGCCAGCTACATGGCGGACAACGTCTTATTGTTCCGATACTTCGAATCAGCCGGGGCAATTCGCCAGGCGATTTCGATGGTAAAGAAACGAACGGGCAAACATGAACACACCATTCGTGAATTCTTATTGACCGACCGGGGATTATCGATCGGCAACCCGCTGGCCGACTTCCACGGGGTGCTTAGCGGAACACCATCCTATCGGGGCAGCCGCGAGGATTTGATCCATCGCGGTGGAACAGATGCATGAGCGAGCAACCCAGAATCAGACCACCCTCGCGACCGAGCGACAGCCAGACGGTGACGGTGCTGGCACCCACACCCCAGGACGCGAGGTATTGCGATCAGGTCCTTCGCGACCACGGCGTGCCGGTTGAATTCGTGGCGTCGGTTTACGAAGTCACCGCGCGAATACGTGAAGGGGCGGGCGTCGTACTGATCGCCCAGGAGTACCTGACGGGAGACGCCACCGAGCACCTTCGACAAGCCGTCCGCGAACAGCCTTCATGGTCCGACGTGCCGATCCTTGTGCTGCTCGCCCAACGCGGTTCGTCCCCACGCGTCATTGCCGATTTATTGTCCATCGGTCACGTGACGTTGATCGAACGGCCGCTGCGAATTGCCCTGCTGGTGAGCACGCTGCAGGCAAAACTACGTGATCGCCTCAGACAATACGAGGTTCGAGATCTCCTGCACACGGCGCAACTGGCCAACGAATCGAAGAGCGAATTTCTGGCGAACATGTCCCACGAAATCCGCACGCCGATGACCTCGATCCTCGGCTACGCGGAATTATTGACCGATCTGGTGGAGGATGAAAAAGCGGTCGGATACCTGGCCACGATCCGTCGCAACGGCAACTTTCTGCTGGGCATCATCAACGACATCTTGGACCTCTCGAAAATCGAAGCGGGGAAGTTTGAAATCGACAGCGAACGCTTTGATCCGGCACGCGTGATCGAGGATGTCCGCAGCATCATGGAAGTTCGCGCCTATGAAAAAGGATTGAAACTGGATGTGGACTATCGCGGCCGCATTCCTCAGTTCATCGAAAGTGATGCCAAGCGGTTGAAGCAAATCCTGATCAATCTTGTCGGCAACGCGATCAAGTTCACCCAACGGGGCCGCGTCGGAATCGTCGTCGAGTCCGCCAATCGCCCCGACACCAACGAGCCTTTGCCGACCTCGACCGAAGGCCAGCTGCGGATACGGATCAAAGATTCCGGCATCGGAATGACGCCCGAACAACAAACGCGTCTGTTTAAACCGTTCTCTCAGGGCGACTCGATCATCACGCAACAGTTCGGTGGCACGGGACTCGGACTCGCCATCAGCCAACGGCTTGCCAGCATGCTGGGTGGCGAAATCTCTGTCGAAAGCAAGATCAACGGCGGCAGCACGTTCACACTTTCGATCAAAACCGGTGACGTGGTCGAGGCGACGGAGATCCGACCGACCGGCGAACGCCAACTGGACAACGAGACGACGTCAAGTTCCACGGTTAGACTAAACGCCCATGTCTTGATCGTCGACGACCGCCGCGACATTCGCTTCCTCAGCAAACACATCATCGACAAGGCGGGCGGACGAGTCACCGAAGCCGAAGACGGCGTCCTGGCCATCGAATCGGTCAAGCAAGCGGCCGAACGTGGCGAGACCTTTGATCTGATCTTGCTGGACATGCAGATGCCCAACATGAACGGCTACGAAACCGCGCGGCAACTCCGCCAACTCGGCTATGCCGGACCGATCATTGCGCTAACGGCCGATGCCATGCAGGGTGACATGAACAAATGCCTGCAAGCGGGATGCAACGACTACCTGTCTAAACCCATCGACAAATCGATGATGTTGGAAAAGATCGCCGCGTTCGTGAACACTTCTAAGCAACGGTCGGTCGATCAAAGGGAATGATCGATGCGGGAATCTGACGAGACAAACGTGGAATTCATCGAAAACGTGCGTTGCGCAGCGAGCACGCAACGCACGTGGATCGACGAATGAATTCGCCCTAGGTAGGGATTTGCCCTTCGACCTCAGCGGCCTTCTTTTCGGCCTTCTGCTGAAGCTCTTCATCCGTCATTTCGGGGACGATGACCGTTGGACGGGAATCGCTGCACCCGATCGCGGCCACGCAGGACACCGCGACGACGGAAAGGACGAGGAGATGGAACAGGTTTTTCATTGTTGAATCCTTAGATTGAGTTGTGATACCGAGTACGACGCCATGACGATGACTCAAGGTCAATCGCCGTGCGTGAACTACAGTTCCTCCGAAATGACTTCTCGACTCGCTCGAGTTCCGAGCGCACCCCAGACACCAAAGGGGCTGGCGCGACCGACCATGTTTTGGTTGGCGTTGTCGAAGTAGTAAACGATGGTCGAGCTGGAGTTGCCCGCGTCGATGGAATCGGTGACAAACTTCACCGCACCATCGCCCATCAAGACATGCGCGCCGCCTTGATGCCGGCTGCTTGCTGACATCGTGCCCCCGTACGTCCGTGCAAACGTCGAAAGAATGCAGGAGGGGGTGTTGGGCCCATGGATCGTGTAAAAGCCGCTGAAGACGGGGCCCCAGTCGGCCCAACGAAACCCACGCTTGTCGTCGGCTGACGGGATCAGTGTGACCCCGGTTCGTAGCCAAAAACGCGGTCGTTCGGGATCAAGCATGTCATCACAAATGCTGGGATCGGTGTAAGAATCTCCCGCACTCGGGGCACGTGCGGACGAACCGGAGACCACGCGGGGATCGGTGCGGGCATCTCGATCTCCCAGATCTGTCGCGATTTCGCCACACATGATGGTGTTCGAAAGTCCGTCCAAGGTATCGCGGAACTTCATGTCCACTCGGGGGCGAAACATGCCGCGGTGACCGGCTTGACTTCGCTGGGCCACCTGGGCAAGAGAAACCCCGCCCGGGTAGCCGCCCGATCCGCCGTTGCCGTTGGGATAGGTGTATTGATAGACGTAGTGGCTGTCGCCGAGACACGCGGCGTAGTTGGTTCGTCCCTGAGCCGGAAGCCCCGTTCCCGGATCACTCGGGCAACGCAGGGTCGGGATTTCAGAGGCCCACGGCACATAGCCATCTTGTACCCACGGGTTGGGTCCCATCGGATTCCACGACCCCGTCATCACGCTACCGTTGGTGTTCTCACGGAGCGGGTTGGAGATCTTGTCCCACAAGGCTTGCTGCTCGATGAACGGCATGATGCCGACCAAAAAGCTCAGCCGTCTGGAACTATACCCGCCACCAGACGTGACGTTGCCGCCACCGGCCCCCCAGCCCGTTGATGAATTTGCATTCGTCCCGGTACCTTGAACGGGTTGCTGCTTGTGAGCCGCATAGTAGTTGTGAACGCCCAAACCAATCTGTCGAAAGTTGTTGCTACAACTCATCCTTCGGGCAGCCTCCCGCGCGGCTTGCACAGCGGGAAGCAGAAGGCCGACGAGAATGCCAATGATCGCAATCACGACCAACAATTCAACAAGCGTAAAGCCTGTCCGTTTCTTCGACTGCATTATGAAACCTCTTGAGGAATGCCATCTTCCAAGTAAAACCGATGGGCTGTGAACGGACCACTCGGCTGATGCGATTCCACATAGGCGGACATTCAGCAACACGCCTGACCTTACGTCGATCGGAGTTGTCGTCACCGCCTTGGTTGAAAACATACGTAGATTGGCGGGAGATCAAATACGTAAAATTCGCAGCAACGTTCTATGGAAAGATGCGCCTCCGAAAGGCGCGAGAAGGGCGAGTCGCAGGACGACAGCGCGAACGTTTTCCAAAGATACATTCGGGCAACACTCGGAGTTGCTGATTCGTTGCTTAGTCCATACGCTGAGAACGGCGCGCCTCTAAAAGCGTCACGGACATCCGACTCGTATCGACGACGCACGTGTTCGCTGTCTCCGCGAGCGATTCCTTCGATCGATCTTGCACCGCTCATTCATTCCAAGGGTCAGAGAATCGCAATCCCATGTATCCATTGATCCGACTCACGTGTGTCCTGATCGGCTTCCCCCTGGCGAGCCATTTACTCCCTCTCCACACGACGAACGCCCAATCCGTTCCTTCCCATCCGATCGCACCGGCGACGGATGCCGTGGACTGGAGCGAGATGCTTTCACGGTTCAATCCGCGATGGGACCGAATGCCGACGCGGTGGGATGAAGCCCCCTTTCTTGGCAATGGAGAACAAGGGACGCAAGTTTATCAAACCGGTCCCAGCACCCTGCACTTTGGTGTTGGCTGTTCCGCTGCTCACGACCATCGTCCGCCGGCAAAGGATGACCTGAACGAGAAACATGTCGAAGTCCTCAATCGGGGCCGGCACTTCATCGGACATCTGGAACTCCACACTTCCGCCCCGCTGACCGCCGGCACCTCTGAATTGGATCTCTGGAACGCCGAGGCAACCGGCACGATCCGATCCGCCAGCGGCGGCCAACTGAAATGGAGGTGCCTTGTTCATGCCGATCAACCCGTGATCATGATCGAGACCCTGGGCAGCGGTGATCTGAAAGACAGCGTGTTCGACTATCTGCCGGCGAAAGCCCAAAGCCCGCGAGCGGTTCGCAGCAAACAGCCACGCGAACCAGCCAACCCGGCAACGGTTCTCGCCAGCAATCCCGATGGGGTCCAAACTGCGATCCAGAACCTGGCCTCCGGAGGCCAAACGGCGGTCGCCTGGAAAGTTGTTCGATCCGACCAGAACGCGCGCACCGCCCAGGTGATCTACCTGTCCGTGCAGCATTCCTTTCCCGAGACGACGGCCGCCGCAGCGGCCGCTCACGCCGTCGCGAACGCGTCAAACGCCCCTGTCGATCAATGGATCGGCCGGCATCGCGGATGGTGGCACCACTATTATCCGCTCAGTTTCCTGTCCACGGGCGACCCCTACTGGGATGCGTTCTATTGGATCCAGCAATACAAACTCGCCTCCGCTACGCGAGACCACGGGTGGATCATCGACAATCAAGGCCCATGGCTGCAACCGACGGCGTGGAACGCAACGTGGTGGAATCTCAACGCACAGATCTCGCACGCCGGCCCTTACCAGGCCAACCGGCGGGGACAGGCAAGTGCGCTCAGCCATCGGCTAAGCATCAATCGCGACAACCTGGCTTTGAATGTCGATCCCAAATTTCGCAGCGACTCCTACGGCCTGGGCCGATCCAGTTCCGGCTGGGACTTGGTTGCCCATAGCGGACAACCGGGTGGGCGACCGCCGATCGACCCACGCATCGGTCATGAAACCGGCAACCTGCTCTGGGCGCTTCACAATGTCGATCTGGAAGTCCGTTACTGGCACGACGAATCGCTGCGAGACGAAGTGCTGTACCCGTTGCTGGTTCGAGCCGTCAACTACTACCGCCATTTTTTGGTCGAGGAAGACGACGGACGATTACACCTTCCTGCAACACACAGTCCCGAATACCGCACCGTCGCTGACTGCACGTATGACCTCGATCTGCTGCACTGGGGACTCAACCGGTTGGTCGAACTGGCCGAAGAAAAACGTCAAATGGACGCGCACTTCAAGGAGCCCCTGCTGCCGAAATGGAAGGAGGTCCAGCGCAAGCTCACTCCCGTCCACACCGACGAAACGGGACGAATGATTGGCCGAAAAACGGCACTGACCGGAGGTCATCGCCATTGGTCTCATTTGCTGGCCGTTTATCCGCTGCGAACGTTGACCCCGGAGACGTCCGCCGATCGAGAGTTGATCGAAACGTCACTCAAGCACTGGCGCAGCTATGGTCGCAGCTTCGCCGGCTACTCCTCCACCTCTGCCGCATGCATGGCCGCCATGCTGGGCAACGGGAACGACGCGTTGGACTACCTGAACGGATTGAAGACCTACCTTCGTCCCAACACGATGTATTCC
>NZ_JBFHKV010000018.1:0-20958 GCF_041595215.1 Stieleria sp.
CGTCACCACGCTGGTCAATGGCATGCGGGTCGGTGAAATGTATCGAGATCAGGCCATCTTTCCCGTCATGGTTCGCGGTGCGAAGCCATTGCGGACCGATTTGGCGACCCTGGGTGAGCTGATGATCGATACTCCCTCGGGCGCCCAGGTGCCGCTGGCAAGTGTTGCCACGGTGACGATTGTCCCGGCGCCCAACGCGATCAATCGCGAAAACGCGTCGCGTCGACTCGATGTCACGTGCAACGTGGAAGGCCGCGACCTGGGATCGGTCGCGAAGGCGATCGAGTCGGCGGTGCTCGATCAAGTCGAGTTCAAGTCGGGCTATCATCCCGAGTTTTTAGGCGAATATGCCGAAGCCAAGGCGTCGCGCGAACGCCTGCTGCTGCTTTCCTTGGGATCGATCTTTGCCATCACCGTCATCTTGTACATCGATTTTGGCAACTGGCGCACCGTGTCACTGATCCTGTTTTCGCTTCCGGTTGCGATCGCAGCGGGGTTGTTGGGCGTGTTCGCCGGAGGCGGCATCGTCTCGCTCGGTTCCTTGGTCGGCTTTGTGACGGTGCTTGGGATTGCTGCCCGCAACGCCATCATGCTGATCAGCCATTACCGCCACCTGGCCGCTGAAGTTCCCGATCTAAGCCCAGGGCAGTTGGTGCTGCGTGGGGCCGAAGAACGGCTGGCACCGATTCTGATGACCGCACTGACGACGGGACTGGCCTTGGTGCCATTGGTTCTGGCCGGCGAACTTCCGGGGCAAGAAATCGAATACCCCATGGCCCTGGTGATCTTGACCGGGCTGGTCGGCGCGACGACGGTCAATTTGCTGGTCTTGCCGGTGCTTTACGGATTGATTGTGTTGCCACGACAGCCAGGGACAGACGACGAGCAAGTCGGCATTGCTTAAAAACTAATGGCTTCGTAGAATGCGTTTTTATCAGTCAACCTCGGTCACGGATGTCGCCGATGAAGCCAATCAGTCCAGCGGATGTGAGCCTGCGATTCTCTAGGCCCGTCGGGTGGTCGCGTGGACTGACCGTACTCGAATTGCTCGTGACGCTGGCGGTGATTGGCATTCTCGCGGGACTGGTGCTGCCGGCGGTGGGTAGCGTTCGAGAATCCGCGCGGCGCGTTCAGTGCGTCGACCACCTGCGCGAAACCGGGCTGGCGCTGCACAGTCACCACCACTCCCAACGCAGCCTCCCCGCCGGTTGGACCTTCGATCCACAATCGGAATCGGCGTACGGTTGGGCCGTTCCGATTCTTCCGTTTTTGGGCCAGCCGGCGCTTGCCGACCGGATTGAAATCGAACGTTCGGTCGCCAATGAACGTCATGAAGCCGTTCGTCACACCTCGCTGGAGGTCCTGCTCTGTCCGTCCGATATTGCCGAACCGGTGTTCACGTTGTTTGCCGAGGAGGAGGATTCTGAAGGATTGCATTCGCGCGACGATGGCGACTCGGGTGTGGTGCCCGCTGAATTGATCGAGTTACCGACGGCCAACTACGTCGGTGTCTTCGGAACATTGGAACCGGACGATGAAATACCGGCGCCGGTCGGCGATGGGGCTTTTTTGGAGAATCGGCACACTCGATTTCGTGACTTCACGCGAGGGCTAAGCGTCACCCTTGTGGTCGGTGAACGGACCATGGCTCAAGTGCCGTCGACTTGGTTCGGTGTGGACTTGGCGGGAGAAGACGCGGCGGCGCGGTTAGTCGGTTCAACGCTCGAAGGGATCAACAGTCCCTTGGCTGATGAATGTGATTTTTCGAGTCGTCATCCCGGCGGAGCGAATTTTTTGTGGGGTGACGGGCACGTCAGCTTTGTCACCGAACAGATCGACCTGCGCCTGTACCACGAGTCGGCGAAGTTGCGTCGATGATTGATTGACCCAGTTTCCCATCCCACCATCCATTCGAATCAGGAATGAATTCATTGTCCCGAACGCAGATCACCAAGTGCGAGGCGGAGGTCATGGACGTTGTCTGGGAGCGCGAACGCGTGACCGTCAATGATGTCGTCGATGCCATCGATCGCGACTTGGCCTACACGACCGTCATGACGACCTTGCGCATTCTGGAAGAAAAGGGGATTGTCCGTCGCGGTGAAAAAGTGGGTCGCGCCTACACCTATTCTGCCGCCGTGACGCGTGAAGAAGTGCGGCATGGAATGATTCACGAATTGACCGATCGCTTGTTCGGCGGATCCGTTCAATCCTTGGTGCTCAGCTTGCTCAATAGTGACTCGGTTTCCCCGGAAGACATCGCGGCGGTCAAAAAGGCAGCCGCCAAAGCGGAACGCGACCGATGAATGCATCTCAGCTATTCGAAACCGTCGCCAGTCTGCCCCTGCAGGTCCTGGTTGTCGTGGTCAGCATCGTCGTCCTCAGTCGTTTTGTCGACCATGCGGCAACAAATTGTCGGCTATGGACGATCGGATTTGTTGCGATCCTGGGACTGATCGCGGCCGCGTTCTTGCTCCCCCATCTCCGCCTGTTCAACGACGTCAGTCGACTGAGCGAGTCTGCGGCGCGAACCATGTTTGTATTGCAAATTTGGATCATCAAAGCCTTGGTTGTCGTTTGGGCCATTGGATTGACTGTGGTCCTGGTCCGACGTCTCGGTCGCATGATCGTCTTGTCTCAATTCTTCTCCCAGCGATGTCGCGTGATGACGGACGAGGAGATCGCGACGCTACCGCTGGGTGAACAGGACGAATTGCCCAAGCATCTGCGCTGGCTCGTCTCGTTTGAAAAACACGGTCCGTTTTGTTGGCAGTTGCAGCGTCCGACGATCGTATTGCCAAGTTGTCTATTGCGGGAAGAGGAAGAGGTGTTGCGGCATGTGCTGCTTCACGAATTGGAACACTTGAGGACCAACCATCCGCTTCAGCATTTCTTACAAGGGACCTGCAACGCGCTGCTCTGGTTTCATCCGGCGATCTGGTGGGCCGCCCGCAACGCCGAGTTGACGCGCGAGTTTCATTGCGATGAAGTCGCCGCGAAGGCGGGGAAGACGGTCGCAAGCTACTTGAAAACACTGGCCAAGGTTGCCGAGCAGAGTGCCACCGCTCCCACGTGCACGCTCGCGTTTGGTCGCCGCAAAAGCGCCATCGTTCGACGTACCGAACGTTTGGTTTCGCAGGTCGAAACGGCACATGGCCCAGATTCCTCTCATGCTCACCGTCGAGCATCGCTGGCGATCGGATGCCTCGTTCTTGTTGTGCTGGTCGTGTCGCAATTGTGGTTGCCGGTCAATGTGCTGGCCTCCTCGCGAACACCAGTCTCGCCCTGGCCGACCTGGACCGCCAACCTGCTTCATGAGTTCGGCGTTTCGGTGCGTGACTACGAACGATTCGACGCCCGGCACGATCTGAATGAACTGCTGAACGCCGACGAGGACTGATCGTGCCGTCCTGAGGCCAATTGATAATCGACATCCGCTTGAGACGAAATACTAAAGAGATAGTTGTTGTGTTCGCAGTTATTCTACCCATCCACGTCGGCGTCGAGAGAATTCCATGAACAAGATCGCAAAACGAACCGTCGTCGTCGTTGCTCTGGCGATGCTGGTCTATGGAGGCTATCGAGTCGCCGCACACAATCAGTGGCTCATTGTCACGCTCGGCGAACGAGCGTTCGAGATCGGCGCGTCACCTGAAGTGATCGATCCGGACTCGGAGTTTAGCCTGCTGGTCGTCGGGGACACCGGCTACGACTCCCCGCAACGAGCCGAGGTCGTGGCCGCAATGCGGCGTCATACCAGCGAGACTGTCCCCGATGCCGCCGTGCTGTTGGGCGACAACTTCTACGAACGCGGTGTCGACTCGGTCGACGACCCACGATTCCAAACGGATTTCGAAAACCTGTTTGACGAACATTCGTTTCCATTTCCGTTTTACGTCTGTCTCGGCAACCACGACTACGGCGGCGATGTTAGTGCTCAGGTTCATTACACGGAGATTAGCGACCGTTGGATGATGCCGGCCAATCACTATGCGGTGCGTCACCGGATTGGTGAGGTCGCGATCGACCTCTTTGTGATCGACACCTATTTGATTGCGAATCGTGACCGCCGAGCCAACGAGGAATTGGTCTGGTTGGATCAACAACTCAGTCAAAGCGACGCGAGGTTCAAAATTGTCATCGGACATCACCCGGCGATTTCGGGTGGGAAACATGGCGTCTATCCCGTGATCGCTGAATCGCTGCCCGGATTGTTTCGGGACCACGCCGTCGACCTGTACCTGTCAGGCCATGATCACGATTTGCAACTCAATGAGAGTGGTCAAGGATGGTGCCAGATCGTCAGCGGCAGCGGAAGCAAGCTGCGTAGCACGTCTTGGACCGAGCAGACCGCCTTCGCCAAGGCCGCGCCCGGGTTCTGTTGGCTGTTGATCCGTGAAGGCGAACTCTGGGTCACGTTTTACTCCTGCGAAAATCGGCTGTTCACGTATCACTTGGATAAACGTTCCGCCAAGGACGTGGCAACCATGCAAGGACGGACGCTTTAGCGATCGAACTTGTGTCACGCGATCGGCGACATCACAACTCTAACTACGAAAGATCTAGTATCAAAGGAATGCAAGGATGCATCAGTTTTCCCAACCGACTGTTCAACCCCGCCACGTACCGACGATCCCTTCGACTCCCCAGCGGACACCCAGTCTCTCGCTGGTCTTACCTGCCTGGAATGAAGCCGAGGTGATCAGCCAGGCGCTTGCCGAAGCCGAATCGGCACTGGGCGGATTGACCGACCGCTACGAAATCATTGTCGTCGACGATGGTAGCACCGATGAAACAGCGGCGCTGGTCCAGCAGGCGGCGGATGGGAACCCCGCGATTCGGCTGATCCGGCACGACGGCAACTTGGGCTACGGCGCCGCCCTGCGCGATGGCTTCGCAGCGGCAACGTGTGACCTGGTGGCGTTTACCGATGCGGACTGCCAATTCGATTTGACCGAATTGGACCGACTGCTGTTTTTGTCCCGGCGGTACAGCATCGTGTGCGGTTATCGGATTGATCGCAAAGATAGTCGATTGCGATGTTTCTACTCTCGCGTCTACAACGGCATCGTTCGATGTTTGCTCGGCACGGAAGTGCGTGATGTGGATTGTGCGCTCAAACTGTTTCACCGTGACGTGGTGCAGGGGCTAACAATTTCCACCAGCGGGTTCCTGGTCAACTCGGAGTTGTTGACCGAAGCGAAACGACAAAATCACTCCGTGGTTGAAGTGGGTGTGTCCCATCGACCGCGGGCGGCGGGCAGCAGCACGGTTTCGGTGTTTGAGATACCGACGGTGCTGACGGGGTTGATTCGCTATTGGTGGAACACCGTTCAGTTTCCTGGTGCGGCGACAAAGGGTGTGGTTTCAGGTCCGTTTTCAATCGTTCACGCTCTGTTGCTAGTGATCGCCGCACTTTTCCTGTTCACGAATCTCGGCTATCCGTTGATCGATCGTGATGAAACGCGGTACGCGGAAATCCCGCGTGAGATGCTTGTCAGCGGGAATTGGGTACTGCCACAGCTCAATTTTCAGCCCTACTATGACAAGCCGCCGCTGCTGTATTGGCTGTGTGCGATCAGCTATCGAGCGTTCGGGATCAGTGAATGGTCGGCGCGATTGGTTCCGGCGCTCGCGGCTTTCGGGACCTTGCTGGCGACCATGTGGTTTGGCAATCGCAACGTTGGCAGTCGAATCGGTCTGTTTGCCGGCGGCGTCTTGATGTTGTCCGTTGGATTCGTTTTCACCAGCCGATATCTATTGATCGACGGGGTGTTGACTCTGTTGACGACGCTCTCGTTATTCAGCGTCTATGAAGCGATCAAACCTGCGGCCGGCAAGCGGGCGTTGCATCTGGGCTGGTGGTTGGCGGCGGGGGTGTTTTGTGGCTTGGCGTTTCTGACCAAGGGGCCGCTTGCTCTGGTCCTCTTGATTCCTCCGTTGATCGCTTTCAGCTGGCTCACCGAATCATACTTCGCGCCGACCCTTCGGCATTACCTGATGCTGTTGGCCGTGGTTGCTGGGATTGCCGCACCCTGGTTGGTGGCCGTCACGATGCAGGACCCGTCCTTCCTGGTCGAGTTCTTTTACCGCCACAATGTGGCGAGGTTCGCCGGAGAGTTTCATGCACGACCGATTTGGTTTTTTATCCCGGTGCTGTTGCTGGCGGGCCACCCGTGGACGTTCTTGACGATTCCCTATGTCGGGTTTCTGGCGTCGCGAACGCGGTCGGCGTCTCAGAACCGTCCCCCGGTGTTGGGATTTCTGATGTTGTGGAGCGGATGGTGTTTCGTGTTTTTTTCGATTGCCAAGTGCAAGTTGCCGACTTACCTGTTGCCGGCCGCACCCGCCTTGTCGTTGATGATCGGCCACTATCTTGTTTATGCCACCAAGCGATCGGCGACCCATCGGCGAGAGTGGTTCGCGCGTTTTTGGTCGGCACGAACCGCAACGGCTGCGACCTGTTTGGCCGGCGTCGGGTTTTCGGCATTCATCGCTTTGACCGGATCGAGAGTTTCGGTTGCGAACTACGTCTGGATCTTGATCTGGGCGTCGCTGCTGGTGGGAAGTTTGCTGATGGTTGCCGATCGACATCAGGGCAAGTATGCGTGGGGTTCCTCTTCGGCTCTAGCGTTTTTGTTGGCGGTGATGGTGATGCATCAGATCGTTCCGGCGTACAGCCGCCGGCAAACGATTTTCGCCGCTGCGTCTCCGTTGCGGGCGAAGATCCCATTGGAAGCGAACTCAGCCATTGCCACCCTTTCCCACGAGTTTTCCGAGGTCCCGTTTTATCTTCAACGCAGCGACGTTCGGCACTTTGATGCCCGGAACGCATCGGGGCTCAGCGAATTCATCGCCGAGAACGATCACGCATTGATCATCATGGAGAAACAGGTGCTGATCGGCCAGCTGAGGGATCAATTGCCCCGCGGCACGCGGATTCAGCTGATCGACGAGCGAGGCCCCGCGCGGCTCGTGCAGGTTACGGCGGCGTCACCTCGGCTGGCACACAACTTGCACCCTGTCAAATGAACATCGCCCAAAACAGTGGATGAAGTGCACCGTTGGGCCAGAGTCAGTGCGGAATTCCAGTCCAGAGAAAGCTGTGAGGCCAAGGGAAACGGCGTGTTCTATGGCCGAACGAGGTGAAAGGGATCATGAAAAAGACCATCGAAATGAAAACCGACGCGCACCTGCAGCGTGACGTTTTAGACGAATTGGAGTGGGAGCCGAGTGTCGATGCCGCACAGATTGGTGTGACGGCAAAGGGCGGAGTGGTGACTCTGGCCGGTCACGTCCCGGTGTATTCGGTCAAACACAAAGCCGAGGAAGTGGCAAAACGTGTGCATGGTGTGCGTGCGGTCGCCAATGAAATCGAGGTTCGACCGTCGGATGCAAACGTGTTGGACGACGAGGAGATTGCCGCTGCAGCCGTCCATGCCCTGCAGTGGGACTCGGAAGTGCCGGATCGGAACATTCAAATCGCTGTCGAAGATGGCTGGATCAAAGCAGAAGGAACGGTCGCGCACCGCTACCAAAAAGACGCCGTTGACCGTGCGCTTCGCCATCTCCGTGGCGCTCAAGGAATTCATAATGAGATTGGCGTGGTTTCGCCCCAAACGATCAGTGCAATCAAGAGTGCGATCGAATCGGCGTTCAAACGCAGCTCGCTGTTGAATTCCAAAACGTTGGCGGTGGAGGTCGAAGATTCGAAAGTGACCATCACCGGTGATGTCCACTCCCTGAACGAACTCACCGAAGTCGAACGGACGGCTTGGTCGACCGGTGGCGTCCGAGAGGTAGACAACTGCGTCACGATCACGCCTTGGGGGACGGGGCCCGCAGAGGAATGGGGCTACTGAGAGTAAGACGCGGGGAATCGATGATCAACGGCGCAGTCGGCACGGAAACGTGTCAGGAAGTTATCGCTCCGGTTGCCACGTCCGCAGCGCGTCGGTGATTGCGTCGCGGACATCTCGGATCGGAAACCCCGTCTGAATGAGTTTCGAGTTGTCCAGCACGCAGCTGGAGCGTGGGACTCCGCTGGTCGCGCTCATGAACTCGGCTTCATCACGAAAGTACCGAAAAGGGCGATTGATGTGGCGGTGCGTCTGAAGCAACTGAACGACGTCGGCGGTGGAGACCGCACTGGTGTTGACGATGTTGTAGACGCCAAACGGGACCCGATGCAGCCAGCAGTGAAGACAGGCGTCGACGAATTCATTCACGTCGGCGAGCGAATTGGTCACGTCCAACAGACGCTCGTAACGCATCATTTTTGACAGGTAATTGCGTTCGCCATCTCGATTGCTGAAGGGAATCCGCAACCGCCACACAAAGACGTTGTCCGCACCTTGAAGACACTCTTCGCCGAGCGCTTTACTGCCCGAATAAAAACTGCAGGGCGGTGATCGAAAGCAGAAGTTCGGCGGGTCGGTCTCGCGAAATCCCGATCCATCCTGACGCGAGCCGCTGTAAATGCAGCCCGACGAGATGTGTCCCCAGGCAACGTCTCGTCGTTCGCAGGCCTCGCGGACGATGCCCGGAAGAACGGCATTACCCAGCAAACAATCGGCTTTGTGGTGTTCGCAGGCTTCCACGTTGGGTTTGCCCGTGTACCCGGCGGCGTTGATGAGGAACGACGGCTTGGTTTGATCGATCAGCTCGATCAATCGATCGCGACGGGTGTAGTCGCAGTCCCGCCGTGAAATCAAGCGAAAGTTCAGGCCCCGATCAGAGAGCCGCTTGGCAAACGTCGTTGCGACATAACCGCTGCCGCCCAGGAGTAGAATCATGAGTCGGCACTCGAATCCGCGTCAACGCCGACTCCCAATTCGCGATAGAGTGT
Source organism: Stieleria sp. (assembly GCF_041595215.1). NCBI lineage: Bacteria > Pseudomonadati > Planctomycetota > Planctomycetia > Pirellulales > Pirellulaceae > Stieleria > Stieleria sp. Next base: position 8,849 of record NZ_JBFHKV010000018.1, read on the forward strand.
CAGCATCTTGTCCAGGCACTTCGGCAACGTGTACGAATCCAAGATCGTCTGCCGCGCCGACGTTCGCAGAGAATCGAAGGCGGTCGGGTCATCGAGCGCTTGCAGGACACGCTCCACCCACTGGTCGATCTGGAAAAAGTCCACCAACAATCCGTTCGTTCCGTCTTCGATCAACTCTCTCACCGGAGCGGTATCGCTGCCGATCGCCAGCGCGCCGCAGCTCATCGCGTTGAACAACGACCAACTCAACGTGAACGGGACGGTCAGGTAGAGATGAGCATCCGATAGGGAAAACACATTGACCAGCTCGGAGGGCCGGACACGTCCGACGAAGTGGATCCGCGAGAGATCGATTGCATGTTTGTTGAGGAACCACTCTTTAAACGTTTTCCCCTCGGTGAATCGGGCATCGCCTCCATAAGCGATCCGGTCTTCGCCGATCACCAGCACGGACACGTCCCGACGTTCCCGACAGACGCGATCGGCGATTTGCATGAAGATGTCGAAGCCACGCATCGATTCCATGCCGCGGCTGACGTAGGTCAAGACTCGATGGTCCGATGGAATATCGATCCCGGCGACCCGACGGTTGGGCTGTTCGATCGGTTTCCAGAAATCCGTGTCGATCCCGTCGAAGATCGTGCGGATTTTGGGCCGGAATTCCGCTGGCAATTGGGACTGCTGAAATGCGGTGGGTGCATATCCGGCATCGCAGTTTTCCAAGTCCAGCAACAGCATCGCGTTGCGGGTTCGAGCTCGCAACAGTGTGGCGGTGTCACAGGGAGGAAGGTCGACACGGAAGTCAATGTCGCTGTCGTGGGTGCGATAGAAGAACTCAAAATAGTTGAGGATCGGCACATCGTACAACTCGCGCAAGTACAGCGTCGAAACCATTCCGCTGTGTCCGACAATCAAATCGGGTTGGACGTCGGGACGCGATCTCAGGGCGTCGAACAGCGCGGTGGAATGCCAGATCTGGTTTTCGAAGGTGCGACTGCAAAAATTTGTCTCCGCCCGGGCGCCACCTCGTGGTTCGTACAACACGCGGCCGATGCCCTCGATTTCACCCTCGTGCCGCGATGCAAACGTGCATCGCCAACCATGCTTTTGCACCAAGTGGTTCGCGATTTGGCCGAACTGGGCGGGGAAGTTTTGGTGGACAAATAAAACATGCATGGTGCGGGAAGACGGGGGATTCATTTGCCGCGGTTGCCGGGGGCTACAGCATACCCCGATCCCGTCCGCCTGGCGACCAACCGCGAAGAATCTACCGACGCGTGAGGATGCGGTGCAGACTCGTTTGGCGGGCTGTCCACACTCCCAGCAGACCCCCGGTTATCAAATCGACCAGATGGTGCTGGTACGTCAGCCAAGCCGAGACGGCGATGGCGATCGCCCAAATGCAAAACGCAATGCCCCAGACGCGCCGTCGACGCCACATCGTCGCGGCGCACAAGCTTGCGTAAGCCACGTGCAACGAGGGCGCACAGTTGTAGGTCAGGTTGATGCGGTCAGCCCAGCGAAACGGAAGAGCCGCCCATCCGACCACTTCGGGTGTCTCAAAAGCCAACTCGGCCGGATAGATCAGAAAACACACGCCGGCGATCAATGTCATCAGAACCATTTGCGCGACAAACTGATTCAGGCGGTCTTTCGTCGGCAACGTCAGCGCAATGAAACCGAACATTAAATAGACCGAGGAATAGACGAGACTCAATTCGGGGACAAACGGAAGCGACAATTCAAACGAGAAATGCACGGGATATCGCGTGGTTCGCAACGACGTGATGAATTCGGCGCCCCCGTAGACGATCGCAAAGAGCAAGCTGAGTCCGAGCAAGGCGAGTCCCAGTCGCCTTCGTTGCCGGGCATCGGGCCAGACCCAGAACGGCTCTCGATCATTCTGTCGCCCTCTCGCTTTGCCGTCCCAGCCTTCTCGGCTCATCGTTTTCCCTCTCGCTTGCTTTCCCCCCGACACCGGCCCCAGGCTTCGGACGGCCCAGACTCCAGACGGCCCCAGGCTTCGGACGGCCCCAGACGTCGGACGGCCTAGACATCGCTCCGCCGACGACGAACAATAACCTATTCTAAAACGCCCCAGCGCCGCCCGAGACCGCTTCTGCCGATGCTTCGATTTTCCAGCACTGCATTGACGCAATTGCCGACGGACGCATTGGTCGTCGATGTCGACTGCGTCGGCGGCGAGCCGACCGCGGCGCTGCGTCGATGTTCGGCGGCATTCAGCGATGTGGCGGGCGCGTACGAGCGGTCTTTCCGTGCCGGGGACCTTCGACCGGGCGAGCTGCTGGTCCTGCCCCCGACGTCTGACCGGTCTACGACCATTTTCTTGGCACCGTCGCGCGTTCATCCCCAAGGCGAACTCCGCCCCGAGGATTTCAAGCGGCTGTCAAAGTCGATCTTGGAGGAGACCTTGCGGCGTGGGTTTCACTCCTTGGCCTTGTTGCCATTTCACGTCGGACGCGGATTGGACGAGATCGAGATTCGTCGCCAATTGCTGTACTCGTTCGCGCGGTCACCGGAGCTGGAACTGATTTGTTTGTCGGAGACTTGCGACAGCGACGCGGTCGGGCGGGTATCGATTTTCACCGACGGTGGTGCCGAAAAGGAAGGTGGCAAGGGCGGCTATGGCGTCGTCTTGCGATTCGGCGACCACCACAAAGAGCTCAGTTGCGGGTTTCAGCAAACGACCGTGGAGCGGATGGAATTGATGGCGGCCGTTGTCGGGCTGGAGGCGCTGAAACGGCGTTGTCGTGTTCGACTTCACAGCGATTCACGTTACGTTGTCGATTCCGTCAACACCGGGCTGTTGTTTCGCCACGCTTCCAGGCAATGGAAAGGCAAGAAGTCACGATTGGTGGATCTTTGGGAACGGTTTCTCGATCAATACCTCAAACACGACGTCGAGGTGATTTGGATCAAGGGTCATTCGGGGATCGAAGACAACGACCGTTGCGATCAATTGGCCGGCGAAGCAAGGCAGGCGATGCCGCTGGCTGTCGATGAAGGGTATCAATGCAAACGGGCCAAGCGAAAGGCGAAGCCCGCCGCCCAGGCCGCTCCAGCCCAGGCCGCTCCAGCCCAGGCCGCTCCAGCCCCGGCTGCTCCAGCCCCGGCTGCACCCGTCGAGTCGCCGACGCCCGTCACCCGCGTGCCGTCTGCCGGCAAGCCGAAAAAAGCGGGCGACCCCTGCCGTGCCTGTGGCCATGCGTTGGAAAAACGGATTCCCAAAAGGCACAAGGCGAACGCGGCCTACCATTTCGCCTGGTATCTGTTTTGCACCAATTGCAAACGGTTTTACCACGTCGAAGAAGCGAAGGTGGATGTAGCCGAAAGCCACAAGACGTCGTGAGTCAATGATCGCCCTGAACGCGTGAAATTGCCGCCAGCTGTTTGGGAGAGAGCAACGCGAGCTGCCGCGCAGTGGTTTCCATGAGGTGGTGGTCAGTACGAGCACGCGCTTGTTCGTGGCGGGCCGCCAGCGCCGCAGAGTGTTCGATAGCGCGAACCAGCAGGCTCAGATCGGCGTCGCAGCGACGACAAATCGGTTGCAGCGGTTGCTTCGCCCTACACGCGGGGCAACGAAAGTCATTGCTCGACATAAAAGATCACGTCCTCGATCTCTTGGACCAACGTATCGATCAAGTCATCATTTTCCTCGTCGACGGCTTCCTTCAATTGCGTGATCAAGTCATGGAGCTCTTCAGCATCTTCCTTTCCGGCCGAACCTGCAACGCAGATCGCTTTGGCGATCAGGGCCAGTTCTTTCGACGACGAATTCGGGTCTGCCAGGGATTGGGCGGCATCGACTCGATGACGTGGCTGACCGACCGGTGGGGTTTCAAATGCGTCTTCCGCTCGGATCGGTTCGGCCGTTTCGAACAGCTCATCGATTCGCTCCATCGCATCGGCACGCCCTTCCTCTTGGGCTTCGGAAAGGGCATTGTTAATCGACAGTTCTTCGCTGATTCCGGTGGCCGTCTGCGTGGCGGTGACTTTCAGCGTTCCGTCGAGGGTCAATTCAAATCGGACGACGATCTTGCCGCGTGAATCCGATGGGTTCTTTAGCGGCAATTTAAATTTACCGAGCAGTTTGTTGTGCTGCAGATCGTCGTGTTCGCCTTGAAAGACTTTGATTTCCGCAATTTTTTGATCGTCGGACACGGCAAAGAATGCGTCTTCGTAACGAGCCGGCAGCGGAGAGCCGCGGTGCAGAATCGGCACAAACTTCAGATCGCCCAATCCGAAACCACTGCCTTGGAGGGCCGCGATGCCCAGGGTGTGGGTGGCGACGTCGACCAACACCGCGTCGACGTTTTGCCCTTCAATCATCGCGCCTTGAATTGCCGCTCCCAGGGCAACTGCCAGATCCGGGTCGACCGCACGACAGGGAGCGAGTCCGAATTCCCGGCGCAAGCGGGATTCAACCAACGGCGTCCGCGTGGATCCGCCGACAAGGACCAGTTCGTCGATTTGGTCCAACGTCAGTTTCGCATCCCGCAGGGCTTGATCCACACATGCAATGGTTCGATCGATGAAGCCGGAAATGAGAGTTTCATATTCATCACGCGAAACGGCGACCGACAGGTGCAGTGGTTGGCCGTCCTTTTCGGCAATGAATTCTTCGGAAATCGTGACCGTTTCCTCGATCGACAAGGCGCGTTTGGCCGACTCGCATGCGTGCAGCAATCGCCATCGGGTCGACGTGTCCTTCCGCAAGTCCACTCCGTGTTCCGATTGAAAGCCATCGGCAACGTGATTCATCAAAGCGAGATCTAAATCGTCGCCGCCAAGTGTGGTGTCGCCGCGACTGCTAATCACTTCGATCACGCCAGACTCCATTCGGGCGATGGAAACGTCGAAGGTGCCGCCGCCGAAATCGTAGACGACGACATGGATATCGCGGTCTTCGTGGACGTGATAGGCCAGTGTGGCAGCGGTCGGTTCATTGATGATCCGTTCCACCTTTAGTCCGGCCAATTCACCAGCGTGGCGAGTCGCTTGACGCTGATTTTCATCAAAAAACGCGGGCACGGTAATCACCGCACGGTCGACCGGAACTCCCAGTGCCATCGCCGCGTGATCCTTGAGGCGGCGAAGGATGATCGCACTGATTTCCGGTGGCGAAAATTCCTGGTCGCCCATCGGGATCTGAACCGACTTCCCCATTTGTCGTTTCACCGACGTCACCGTCCGATCTGGATACGCAACTTGTTGGTTGCGCGCCACCAGACCCGTGATCAAGTTGCCACTCGGACCGATCCCGACCACCGAGGGCATGATCGACGCACCGTCGACGGCAAGGACCTTGGGCTGACCTGCATTGACGACCGCGACAACACTGTTGGTGGTGCCGAGGTCGATACCGATTACGGGCGAGGGGCCAGATTGAGTCACTTCAACGGATCCAATGTCAATAAGATTAGAAGGGGTGGTTACAATGCAACATTGACTTCCGCAAATCGCAACACCTGACCTTTGTAGAGGTAGGCGGGGGCGATCTGTTCGATCACGGTTCCGGAGAGGGAACCATCTGGCGCGGGGGAAGATTCGGCGACCGATTCGGCGGCCACGGACGCGATCGCGTGCATGATCTCGCCGTCAAATGTTTTTCCCAAGGTCTCAACCCTGGTGATCCCGTTGGACTCGATCAGTTTCCGGACGCGATCGGCAAGCATCACCAGTCCCTTGATCGTTGCATCCTGCGACGCAAGATTCAAAAGCGATTGATCGATTTGATGCTTGACGCGTTGGAATTCCCGGTCAACCATCTCGCAAATTTGATTTGCAACCGGACGGGCGAACCGTCGAGCCAGCCAACCCTGCGGCGCGATCAATGTCTCGGACTGTGTGCGGATGTTTTGCTCGAACGCTTGAATCGATTGTTCGATCTGCTCCCTCGGCGGAGAATTCGGCTGGGTCACCCTTGCGATCGCGTAGGAGACACAATGATCGACTTCGGCCAAGCACTTGGCCAATCGTCGCGCCGCATCATCCTCCGACGACGAAGAAATTTTTGCTTCGATGGAATCGAGCAATCCGGTGACCCGATGCGCGAAACTTTCGACCTTCGTCGTCGATTCATTCAGCGATTGGGCCAGTTGACGATCTTCATTGGACCGATTGCGGAACTCTTGCCGCATCGCGGTGAAGGCTTCGATCACATCGATCAAACCGAACTCGCTTTGTTGCTCGGCGATTGAATCACCCATCGTGGCCCTCCTCCGCCTTGGCTGACAGATTGCCCAGGCTGAGTAGATTGGCAGTGGACAGCCGAGGCGTCTGCGCGGCTTGTTCGTCCAGGATCTGCTTCCAAGGTCGTGGTTCCTGATCGAGGGACATGATCAGCTGACTGGCCAGGAACAAGGGATCGCGCGCCGCTTGATAGGCGGCTTGGATCTTGCCGAATCTCTCGGCGTCTTTTTCCGGCGGGTGCTCACGCACCAGTTCCAGGTATCGCGCGCGGACTTCGGCCTCGTCACAGCCGGCTTTTAATCCCAGCACGGCGAACGGATCCGTGACGGCGGAGGTGGTTGGTTGGTTCATCGCGATTTCCGTTTCTTCGTGGGGTTTTTCGGTCGATTGCGACGCCGCTCGGGATCGACTTCAAACTTGGCCCGCGGAGCCGGGGTGCTCGGTGGCGGGGGCTCCACGTTGGGGTCCAAATTGACCGGCGCAGGGGATTGACCGAAGGGGGCGTCGGCGGAATCGAATCGCATGGTCGGGGGCGTCCGTTCATCAACGTCTTTGTTCCCATCGTCCTCCCGGCTCGGATGCGGGATCCCTAAACGCTCTCGGGCACGGGTGCAGTGGTCGCAGTCGCAATGCGGGTCAAAGGTGTCTTCGTCGACATCGTCCGCGTAAAAGCTATCGTCTTCGTCGGACTCCCCATCGGGGTCACCGCCACCGACGACCCGCCCAAACATCTTGCGGAAGGAGTCTTCCCGTGCGGTATCGCCAGTGTTGGTCGTCTCACCGTCACGGACCAACGTATTGAACCAATGTCGTTGGAACGGATCGGTCTGTGCGTCGGCTGCAGCGCGGACGCGCTGCACCAGGGCAGGAAGCTGTCGCGGTTTTCGATACAGCCTCGGGATGTGGAGGATCGCTTGCAGTTCGAGGGCCGCGGTCAGGTCAGGATCTAATTTGCTGCCGGCTTTTTGCAGGCCGGCGGGAAACTTCAGTTGGTAGGTCTCTGAGAACATCGTTCGTGCCGACAGCCAGCAGATGGCCGGCCAACCGGGAGCATCCAGTTCCAGGACTTTTTTGCACGCCGCGGTGGATTGGATCCGGCTGAGCAGTTCGTCAGCAAACTTTCCGCCATGCATTCGATAGGCAGGATAGAGCAACCCGGTCCGATGCAGATCGTAGAAAAACGACCCTGCCAAAAGCAGCGTCGTGGAGGAGAGCGCCGAAGCGTTCTTCGCCGCCGCATCAACGGGCCCGCGGAGCGGCTTGAGATCGGCGCTGGGCACTCGCATCCGCTGGGCGGCCCCCAATATCATCACCGCGTCGGCCAAGTCGGCATCGGGGCCAGCACCAGCATCGAACGCCGCCCTCGCGTCGGCCCTCCGTTGTTGGTACTGCTCCGTGTCGCCTTGCCGCAGTGCCAGTGCGGCGCGAAGGTAGCCAAACCAGGTTCGAGACAACCAACTCGGCCAACAGGCCTCGGCTTGATCGAGCTGCTCCGCGACTTGCCCCAGCCAGGCTTTTCGTCGGCACAATCGCATCGCCTCCAAGAGACACCACTTCCAACGCGTAGCTCGTACACGCGGGTCAGCGTGACGCGACTTTCCGAGCCAGTCGACGTGGGGTTGGGCGAGGTCCAGATCTTCGTTTTCCAGATAATAGTCGACCAACCACAATCGCGGTTCGATGCTGTCGGGTAGGCCTTCGGACCACTCTTCCATCGCTTCGGCGAGAGTCACCGCCCAATAGGCCCGGTAGTCTTTGTCCATTTCCGGGTCTTCGGAGAATTGACGAATCCACTTCGCCCGCTCTTGATGTGCCCGCTCAAATTTTGGAAAGCTCTGTGTCGCCGCTTCGAGCCAGCAAGTGATCTGCTCCTCCAGGTCCGTGTAGTCTCCAAATGGATCGACGCCAATTTGGGCGAACGGCGATTGGGACAGCGTCGCGATGCCCTCCATCGCGCGGCTGAAATGGAACTGGGCAGCAATCGCACCACGTATCACGGGAGACAATTGCTGGTTCTTCGGAAGCTCGTCGGCCAGATAGCGTTCCAACAACCGATCGGAATTTGCGTCCGAATCCTGAAACTGCTCATAGTAGAAATATGAGCGAAGCGTATGTTTAGGGTCATGTGGTGGGCCGGGGATCTCCTTGATCCCCCGTTCATACAAGTCGACAAAGGTCATCTGAAACAGCCGCGAGATCACTTCGTCGCCGAGGGCAGCGACGAGTCGTGGTTCGAACTGCCGATGTGTCTTGCAAAAGCCAATTAGCGCATCTAATCGCTCCGGTCCGATCAGCACGTCGCTTCGAATCTCGGCCGGGATGATCTCCTTCTTCAGCAAGATGTCGCGAGCTTCCTTTAGCGCAGGGCGTTCGATTAGTACCGATCTGACGAACGCCGTCCCCGGATTCGGTGCCTTGGCGGCTGGCCCCTGTTTGGCCTCGGCGAGGGTCGCGGCAATGCGGGCGGGGCGACGATCCTGATCCAGTCGCGAAAACGCTTCGTCGGCTTTGGCAGCATCACCGCGATACCAATCGATCAATCCGCGGATGAACATCCGCCATTGACTGTAAGGGCTCTTTCGGGGGATCGTGCTGAGCAGATCGGTCGCCCGTTTGTCGTCCCCCGTTTCGACCGCGGAGAGCGATTCCCGCACCGCCGCGGCTTCACCGGCCAGATCTCCCGGCAGTGACCTCAGGGCCGCGTTGTCAAAAACGGCGGCGTCCTCGGCCGGCTCGCCCGCCCCGATCAACGGTTTCATTCGCTGAGCACGTATCTCGATCCGCTCCGATGCCACCACCGCGGTTGTCGGTCGTTTTCGACGACGCGGCAGCGGTTTCCGCTTCGTTTTTCTATTCGCCATCGGTACAGATTAACGAAGTGCAGTCCTGTTTCTCTAGGGGGTTGACGGTTTCTTCGATTCGACGCTGCAGAATGACGTTAGCAACAGCTCGGCTTGCGGTGACCTAGTATGCAAGCAACGGATGGTCTCGCTGGGAAAGGGGGAATTGGACCGCGGCGCCACCTTGGCGATGTGACTCGAAGACGCCGCAAATCATCTCGACGGTCAGGGTTGCTTCGGCGGCACTGCACAGCGGTTCGCGGTTTTCCCGGATCGCTTGAACGAGATCCGCCGCGGCGACATCATGATGTTGAACCCGATGGATCAGATCAGGGTTCGGCTCGGCGACATCGACGCCGCCGCTGGTGATCGGCAGCCAGCGTGATCCCGCATCGCGACGTTTGAACGGGTTGCCTGGGATCAAATACGCCAGCGGATTGCGATCGGCTTGGATCGCGATCGTTCCTTCGCTGCCGATGATTTGCAAACCAAATCCGTGGTTCGCGGTTCCGTCGTTGGCCACCGAATCAAAATAGACCGTCAGTCCTCGGTCGAACAGGAACCTGGCGTGCAGTTCGTTACCGGCCAGCGGCCCCAAGCCCTCTGCGCCTTCGCGGACATCCTGTTGGGTTGCCGGGCGTCCGTCCTGCATCAACATGGCCGAGCATGATTGCGGTTTGCCAGCCAGAACGGTGATCATGTTCAGCACGTGTGATCCGAGCACCCACAGATCTTCGCCTCCGCCACGACGGTCGCCCTTGCCTCGGCCACGGATTTCAAGCACACGCCCGATGCGATTCTCTTCGATCAAATCCGCGATCACGTTGATGACCGGATGGTATCGGTTGCGATGCGCGACAGCCACTTTCGCGCCGTGCTCGGCGCAGGCCGCCAAGACCTGGTCGGCTTCACGGGGCGTTCGAACAAATGGTTTTTCGACGTAGATGCCTTTCGCACCCGATTCGATCGCCGCCAAGATCATGTCGCGGTGTTGGTCGACATGACGTGGGCAGACGGCAACAATCCATGGGGTTGTCTTGGCAAGCATCTCGCGATAGTCGGCGTAGCCGGCGGCATCACCGAGTCCGAGCTTTTGAAGTTCTTTTCGTCGCCCCGTCGGATTCGCATCGGCGATCGCGACGATCGACGCTCCCGGAATGCGGTTCCAAACGGTGTCCAGGCCATGCCCGTAATCCCCACGGCCGGTGTGCCCGATCACGGCGACCGGAAACGATTTCGATTCTGACTGGCCCCATGCATGCGCCCCGGCAACGAGCCCGGCAGAGATTGCGGCAAACTGACGACGATCCATAACTGTCTCCAAAGGATTAAAACAGCCCAGATTGTAGCCCACGCGTCTCGGCAAGCTGGAAGCTTACCCCACTTTTTAGTAACGCGTTCCGCGATAGGACATCTGCTCGGATTTCTGCGCGGCGCGACGCGTCACGGCGGGCAGGTCTTCCTTGTGGGACAGGACGATCAGCCGGTCGCCCGCGCCGACGACATCTTCCATTTTCGGATTGCGAACGACCTCACCCTGGGCGCGATTGATGGCGACCACGACGTTTCCGCCGTCCCCGGTCAGCTCGATGTCCTTGATCGTGCAACCGACCAACGCCGATTGAGCCCCGATCGGGATTTCCATCATTCCCAATCCGAACGCTTCCAGATCCTGATTCATGCGCGAAAACGCCTTGGCATCGGTGACCAGGGTCTCGACCGTGGGGCAGGCGATCAGCTGGGCGATTTTGGAAGCCCCGATCATCGTCGGCAGGACGACCCGATTCGCTCCGCTGCGGATCAGTTTCCGCTCGGTCGCTTCGGACTCGCCTCGCGCGATGATTTGGATGGTTTCGTTCAACTCACGGGCCGTCAGCGTGACGAAGACGTTTTCCGCATCTCCCGGCAGAACCGATGCCAGCACGGTGGCACGATCGATCCCAGCTCGGTGCAGGATCTCTTCTTCGGACGCATCGCCGGAGACCACGAGGATTCCGTCACGTTCGGCTTCCGCCAATCGGTCCGAATCCCGGTCGACGACCACCAGATCGATGCCGGCCTGCCGTAACTCGGCGACCAGGCTGCGACCGACGCGTCCGTATCCGCAGATGATGGCGTGACCCTGGGTTTGTTCGATACCACGGCTCATTCGTCTGGCTCCCAAAGCACGCTGGATCTCTCCCTCGGCAATCATTTGCACAAATCCACCGAGGACGTAAATGCCGCTGCTGCACCCGGTGACGACCACCGCCAGGGTAAACAGTTTTAGCCCGGGATCAACGACCGGGCGCACTTCACCATAGCCGACACCGAAAATGGTAATCGCCACCATGTAGACCGCGTCGAGCAGCGACCAACCGGCGATCACATAGCCCGTGACCGCAATCAGACACGTGCCGGCCAGAACGGCCATGCCCAGACGCATCTTGTTGATCGAAGTGGACCCATTCATGAAACGCCGTGCGTGTTCGCGTCAAGGGACGAAGTGGTGCTACCGAGCGTCGTCGGCTCATCCGTCCGCGTCAAGGATTGCTTCGGTCAATGCCCGCCCAGTCTACGTTAAACCGCCCCAGGGGAAGTCGCTGCTCCGAAGATTCCTGGCTGCCTCTCGCCCCGCAACATCCTAGGCTTTACTCGACTCGCAACAAGCGATGCCCCAGCGGTGACTTCGACAGCGGTGCATACAGCAAACGCCCGATCTCGCGTGGCAGATCGGTCTCGATGACATCCGCACCACGGCCCAAGATCATTTGATAGTCGCGGCGGAGCGAATCGGGGTCGTCTCGGACGCGTCGGTGAAACACGCGGTCCAGGTTACGCGAGGTCCCGATCATGGTGGACGCGCCTTTCTGGTGGACCGCTTCGTAAAGCGAAGGGTCTGTCGGCGGGACGTGACCGAGAAACGCGATCACGTTTTGCCAAGGAACACCGAGGGCATCGAACGCTTGCACTTTGGCGTGACTGGGAATCATCACCTCCATCATGATGTCGGGGTTCAACCGGTGGCAGACGACGACATCCTTGAAATTTCCGACGATCATCATCGCGTAAGCTTCC